>JAQWCP010000016.1 GCA_028705905.1 Oscillospiraceae bacterium | reverse complement strand
GCAGTGGATACCCGATCACGATGCGCTGCTGCTGGAGCTGACCGGCAAGCTGAACGAGGGCGGCGTTTTGGCGGTACAGTTTCCGATGAACGGCGACGAGCCTCTGTATCGAATCATCAGCGAGGTTGCGGCCGAACCGCGGTGGAAGCTGGGAGATACCTATTTTGAAACAAACGAAGCGCTTGAGCCGGATGCGTATTTCGATATTCTGTCCGGTTGCGCCTCTTCGTATCAAATCTGGGAAACAACATACCGGCATGTGTTGCCATCGCATCAGGCGTTGGTAGATTGGGTTAAGGGCACTCGGCTCCGGCCATATCTTGCGGCGCTGGACGGTGAAACCGCAGCGGAGTTCGAGCGTGAGATCGTAAAACGGGCGGCAGCAGCTTACCCTGTTAGAAAGACTGGCGAAGTGGTTTTGGGCTTTCGGCGGTTCTTTTTTACCGCAATGAAATGAGGTGGGGCATGCCGAATCTTTCTGAAGAACTTCGTCAGGTGTTGCTGGACGCCGGGGCCAAGCTGGTTGGCTACGGAGATATTTCGTCTGTAAGCGGCAGATATCCCATAGGCGTATCGGTTGCGATCCCCGTCCCTGCCCATATTATCCGTGAAATCGAGGGCGGCCCAACCGAGAATTACCTGAATACCTACCATGCGCTGAACGCTGCATTGAACAGGGTCGTGAAGGTGGGCGAAGCCTTCTTGCTGGAGAAGGGGTTTTCCGCATTTGCGCAGAGTACGGATGCTGTATCGCAGGATGCGGACTGGCGCTCTGAGATGCCACATAAAACGGTGGCCACAAGAGCGGGGCTCGGCTGGATTGGGAAAAGCTGCCTGTTGGTAACGCCACAGTATGGCTCCGCTGTCCGGATATCGTCGCTCTTGACGAACGCACCCCTGGATGTAAATGTGCCTATCAATGAATCCCGCTGTGGCGGCTGCGCAGTATGCGTGAAAGCCTGCCCCGCCCAGGCGCTGAAGGGTACGCTATGGAGCCTTTCGGTAGATCGGGCGGAGATCGTAGATAAGGACGCCTGCAAGAAAAAGCAAAAGGAACTGATGATGGCCCGAACGGGTATCGATATGGATTTATGCGGAAAATGCTTTGCGGTCTGCCCGTACACACGGCGCTACCTGAAGGGTGAAAACACGGCGCCGACTGATTTGCGATCAATCGATGCGGATTGATTTAGAAAACGGAGAAATAGGACAGGATATATTGACCGCAAAGGCGGCTTACGGATTTTTTCGTAGGACTCCTTTCGCTCTTTTTTTCTGTCCAGTTTATTATACCATGACCAATTTGTCAGCATTAAAAAGAGAGACGCATGACGTAATACTGCGCACGAGGGCGCATCCCCGGCTTGACCCGCTTTGGACGATCATGGGCGATACCTGCTGACGCAGAAAAGCCGAGCAATCCGCGAAAGAAATATGCACAGGGAGGTAGCACATGAAAAAGAGATTGTTGAATTTCATTTACGCCTATTTTGGTGTTGGGCTTGATTTGAGGATTCGCATTTTTAATGTAATGGTACTGATTAGCGCCTGCTTTTGCATGGTGATTGCCTGCGTCAATGCTGCTGCCGGTATTGGATTTGTAGGTGTTCTTGTAGACTTGGCGGCAGCGGTGTTTTGTCTGATTCTTTTCCTTCAGGCAAAGCAGCCCGGGCGGGCAGGGCTTTGCCGACTGGTCTTTATTCTTGTTTCGTTCTTCCTGCTGTTCCCATATCTCTTTTTCCAGATGGGCGGGTATCACGGCGGTATCCCCACCTTCCTTATTTTTGCTCCGGTGTTTACAATCTTTCTCTTGGAGGGCAAAACCGCTGTGACTGTCACAGCGCTGGAGCTTGCGCTCTACGCCGGAATGTATATATTTTCCTATACCCATCCTGACAGCGTAACCATGTTCCCGAACGAAAGCGGCTACCTCACCAGCAATTTGATGGATATGCTGGTGGTGGGCATTTCTCTTGGTGCGACAATGTTTGCCCAGATGCGGCTCTACCGCGCACAGCAGCGGCGGGTGGACGAGCAAAACGCGGTACTGGCTCAAACCAACCAGGCGAAAACTCGATTTTTGGCTAATACCTCTCATGAAATGCGCACGCCGCTTACTGTAATTTCGGTGAACATACAGACCGTAATGGGTCTGCTAAAACGGATGGATGGAGTTTCCGAGGATGTAGAAACACAAGAGCTTTTGCAGGACGCACAGGCGGAGATCATGCGTCTTTCCCGCATGGTGGGCAGTATGCTTTCACTCAACTCCGTGGCCGACAGCACCGAGAAGGTTAAGCTGGATTACTCCGCCCTGCTCCTCAACACTGCTGAAATGCTACGTCTGCTGATAACGAAGCAGGAAAACGAACTGGAAACCGAAATTTCCAGTGGACTGACCGTCTTCGGAAATGCCGATCTGCTTTCTCAGGTCGTCATCAATCTTTTACAAAACGCCAATGCACACACGAAGGGCGGCGTGATCCACTTGTGCACCGGGGTTGCGGCGGGAAAAATTACGGTTACAGTCAGCGACAACGGCTCCGGTATCTCGCTGGAAATGCTGCCACGTGTGTTTGAACGCGGCGTGACCGAGGGTGGCACCGGCGTTGGACTTTTCCTTTGCAAGACTGTGGTGGAATCTCACGGAGGAGCGATTCAGATAGACAGCACACAGGGTGTCGGAACGACCGTCACATTCACGCTGCCTGCTTATCAGGGGCAATACGGAGGTGAAACAGATGAAAAATGACAACAACTCAGGCAAGCGGGTATTACTTGTCGAGGACAACGAAAAGATATTGCGCGGCAATAAGAGAATGCTGGAATGGGAGAGTTATACCATTGATGCCGCCGCAACACTGGCCGAAGCCCGCGCAAAAATGGCTGAGGCGCGCCCTGACTGTATTGTGCTTGATATTATGCTGCCGGATGGCGACGGACTTGATTTCATGCGTGAGTTGCGGAGGAGCGTCAATGCGGGCATCCCCGTTCTGCTGCTCACCGGGCTTACCACGCAGGAGGATATTCTGCGTGGTCTCAAAAGCGGCGGAGACGATTATCTGACAAAGCCATACGATTTTGAGATTTTGTTGGCGCGTATAGAAGCCCTCCTCCGCCGCTCCCAGCGGGTACCGGAACGAATTACCAAAGGGTATCTGACTTTGGATGTGGCGGCAAGTGTGGCGCTCAATAATGGCGTTGATCTACTTTTGACGCAAAAAGAATTCGCTCTTCTTCTGATCTTTGTGCAAAATCCGGAGCGCTTTATCAACGGCGAGTATTTGTATGAAAAAGTGTGGGCACAGCCGCAGACCGGCGACACGAGCGCACTGAAAAGTACGATCAAAAGGCTGCGCGGCAAGATTGAGGGCAGCGGTTGGCAGATAGCGTGGTCGCGCGGCGAAGGTTACTCTCTTGAAAGAGAATAGCTTTACCATGCGGTATTGGCATTTTTCCGTTCAATGGTGAAAAAATAAATGAGAACGCATAATTCTCAGTGGCGAGAGTGGCAATTTTGACACTCTCGCCACTTTTTGTTTTTCATCATCTTATAATAAGTATGTACTTGAAACGCTGACGTGCTTTTTACTGGAGGTGAACAAAGGTGCCTTGGGAGCAAAATAAAAATGACCTGCCTATGATTACAAGTGTGGGAGCTTTGGATGGAGATTGTTTCGATGTAACACTCTCAAACGGACACTCAATTTTACTGGAGCTGGGCGACAGGGTACATGAACCGGCATTTGCCAAGCTCATCGAAAATCGCTTGTTTGATCGCCCGCAGACAGATGGAAAGAGGCTCTATTGGATGGATGGGCCATCGTTCACGGTTGAGGAAATATTCAAACTGCTTGCAAAGAAAAAATAGTCGTGCGCTTTTCTCTATGTTGTATTTCCGGCAAGCAGGCATTAAAAGGAGCGTGTAAACCATGTGGCTATACATATTATTGGTACTGTTTGGCGCAGCCGCATTGATATTTGGAATCAGAACAGCCAAGCGAACAAGTAAAAAGAAATGGCATATTTTAACAGCAGCCGGAGCGACAACTACGCTTATCGGTTTGATTCTTACTGTTTCAACGCTGTTGCTATTGAACGGTATCGTGTCCGATGTTCCCGGGGAAACCACACCGGATCCAGGCATCGAAGAACCTGAAGACGATGATATAACCGGCGATGACTGGCGTACCTGGCGCGGATATTCCGCAGACTATACCATCACAGACAAGTGGAGCATTTGCTTTTCCACTCTTGACGACAGCAACGGTTACGGTGTCTATAGTGCTGCCGGAGGAGCTCGCATAGGTTCAATCCTGTTTGACGACGGAGAGCAGCCAGCGCCGGCAGACAATTGGATTTCTGTTTTAGAGGATTACAACGGTGACGGAGCAAACGACTTGGGCATAGAGCTGGCAGACGGAACGCTTGCATGGTTTATTTTCGATGAAAACCTGGTTGATGCATGGCCTGAACCGACCTGCGGCTGCTTCCCGCGCAAAATCACGGAAACAGATCCGGAGGCGTATGTTTCTCATCCGTTTGAGCCTGTAAACGCAAGAGCTGCGCTGACCGACGAACAAAAGACGCTCTACGACGAGATGTACCCCAAAATTGCAGCCTTGGAGCCGTTTTCCTACGATACGGCAACCTATGGCTATGATACGCTTGATGATGTGTTTGCAGCGTGGAGTGCCATCGCTCTTGATCATCTTGAGATAGAGAACTATTTTCTGATCAAAGAGGTGTTCGACACGAGCGGCATGACGACCTCGCTGGATGCCCAGTACCTGTGCAAATGGCTTCCCTCCGAGAGCGAAAATCCGGAGGATGTTCGATCTGGCATCGCGCAGTTTGACGCTGCCGCAGAGGAAATCCTATCCGGCTTACGCGATGACATGACAACCCGGGAAAAGTACGAGTATCTGGCATATGCCGTATCTCTGCGCACAAGCTACGATTATAATTCCGAAAGTTATGCCTCCGCAACCCCTTGGGGCGGAATCGTGGGCGGTGTATCTATCTGTCAGGGCTACGCACATTCGTATGCATATCTCTGTGAGAAGGCAAATCTCTGGTGTCAGGTTGTCGGCGGAGAATCCAAAGGCGTAGCCCATGGCTGGAATTTGATCTGGCTGCCGGAAGGCACCTATCACGTCGATATTACCTGGGCTGATGAACAGGGTGATCCGGGAAGCACCGAATGGATGCGCTATTTTGCTTTGACGCAGGAAGAAATTGAGCAGGATCATATCATAACGGATGATACCGTTGCATCGGGTACATAGCAAATCTCACAGTGAAGAAAGGAAGATGAACATGCAACACAATTACGAAACAGTTGAGCAGCTGCGGCAATTTGCGCAAAAAAAGAAAATCGCCTATACCGTGCTGGCAGTCGGGCTGGTTTGCTTGTTGCTTTTCTTTCCGCTGGGCATTGTGATGCTGATCGGCGGCGGTGTTTATCTATGGCAGATAGGGAAACAGCAGAAGGCTTTGGAACAGCGGGGTTCAGACGATATTTTACTGCCTGCTCTGCGGGAGATTTGCCCGGACGGACAGTTTCTGACTGAGAAAAGCTTTACTCATGCTGAACTGCTGAATACCGGCTTGAGCGGAGAGCGAATCAGCGGCGCATCCTCAAAGAGTGTCATAAAAGGAACTTGCAAAGGCCTCCCTATGAGGATGGCGCAAATTACAACAGGTGTGGACGTGCACGAGTATGAAGGTAGCCGCTTTAAGATCGTTTTTGACGGGACTTTGCTCCGCTATGAAACGCCGGAAAATGCATTATACCCAATTCTTATCTATGAAAAGGGTTTTTGGCAGGAACACATGGAGTTGCCGAATGGAATGGAGACATTTACCGCAGAAAAACAACAACTTAATGAGCGTTTTTGTTTTTGCGGCGACATGGGGGCCAAAAGGCTTGTTGACGACCGGTTGACGGACACACTGCTCCGCCAGCCGCACTTTGCGTTTGCTTCAGATGCAGTGCCCACAAAACCGTCGGCTAACACCGGAGACCGCATTGAAAAAGGATTGCGGAGCTTCGCACAGGGAAACTTTGCAGCTACCGCGCTGTTACCCTGCCGATGGTTTCTCTATTGGGAAGAAAAAGCCTTATGGCTGGCTTGCAGCAACACAATGGATCTATGTGACCCAACACAGGTAAGCGGTGCAGCGGCGAGAAGCGTCACAGAAAAGGCTGAGCTTTTGCAAAAGCTCCCGCTTATTCCGTTGGATATATTTGAAGCAATGACAGGATCAGCGCAATAGAAGCAATGTGTGTAGAGCAATTCCCAAAATAGGAAAGGAAGCGATAATTTATGAAAAGGAACATGATGTGCCTGCTGACAGTGGTGCTCTGTCTTGGTATGTTAGCTGGCTGCGGCGGTGGCAGCTCCACCGAAAACCCATCCTCCCCTACGCAAGAGAACGATCAGTGGAACGGAGAGTTCGGGCCTATCTCCTCGACAGATGCTGCGGTGGTCTGCGTTGAGCCCACCACCGGAACCAGAATTACCTTCCCCGGCGTTTTTAACGGTGCGCAGGTGGATGAGCTGGGCAGTGATTATCAGCTTCAGTATTCGCTGGGCGTAGCTGCACCGGAAGATTCAAACAGAATTTATGAGGCCAGTGCGGGAGTTGGCATCCGCAGAGATGTGACCGTTTCCGCCATGGCGGAGGTATATTCCGCAGTGGACACCGGCGTCGGCGGTGCGTTTGCCGATACTTACACGACCATAGAGCAGACAGATGAATACCTGCGCCTTGTGGCGGTTGGAGCCAAAATGACCGATTCCGACCCCGATGAAATCACCTATTACTGGTGCTACCCGCTTTCGGACGGCACGTTTTTGGAAGTGCAGATGTCGGTTGCACAGGATGACCACAGGGAATTGGCGGATGCGGTCGTTATCGAGTACGGTGCATACTCGGTAGAGGGTGCGCCAACGCTTGCAGGCTATACCGATATTGGAGATCCGGGAACAGCCGCAGCGGAATCGCTGAGGGGAAACTGGTATGCACAGGACGACAGCGGCATGATTTTGTCCTTTGATGCCGATCAGTATCACTTGACTATGCCGGACGGCAGTGTTGCCAGCGAGGGCGGCTATGACGCACAGCCGATGGAAGATGGCGATAACAGTTATATTGTCCTGCACAGTCCAACGGGTGACGACACCGCAGTGCTGATGGATGACATGATCTATATCAGCAGCTTGGATTTAGGCTTTTTGTATGAGGGTGGAGCCAGCTCGCCTGTGATGCCGGAGGACAGCGGCGATGAAATGTATCAAGCGCTGCTTGGCCGGTGGAGCAATGTGGGAAACAGCGATGTGGGTTTTGTTTTTGAACCGGGTGGCGTGGTAACGCTGGAGGTATGGGAGCCGGTGGGTGATGGCAGCTATATCACAACCGGCGATACATCGGAAGGCTTTTACAGCATTTTGGAGGACGGCACCCTGACAATTGAGTGGGACGGCAAAACACAAACCGGAACCTTTGTCCCTGACGAGATTGTCCCGTCTTTTACGCTGGATTCCGTTAACGGCATATACACCCCAGTAGGATAAAGGAGATGGCGGTATGGACAAAGAATCTACAAACGAAGCAGCACCCAATGTGAAGAATAGCCATCAAAAGGTTGCCGGTGCAAGAGTGAAACGGGTCATGATTTTGCTGCTTGTGATTCTGATTGGATTGTTGCTCTTTTTCAAAACTGGTAGCATTTTGACGGAGCTGCTCGGGCTGGCTATGATGATTGGCGGCCTTATCGCAGCGGCCTTTACTGTAGCTCGTATTTTCTCAAATGTCAGCAGCGACAACCAATACTAACCGGTTACTGGAAATACGATGCTTACAACACCTACTACCTGTGTCCGCTACGACCCCGCAGCGTGAAGAAACAACTGCGATTTCTTCTCAGATGTCGTTGTTGAAGGGTTTACCCCTTGGAGGAACGAAATGACAACCATAAAAAAACCGCTGTTGAAGCGTCCGCTGTTTCTGATTCCAATGATTATCCTTGGCGTATTGCTGCTTCTTTTTATCATTATTATACTGATTCCAATAGAGGAAGAAACCGAAAGTGTCGGCTTCTCCCTTGTTCCTGTTTCTGCGTTGAGTGGGGACAACGGGTCGTATACATACGATGACGGACAGATGGAGCTGGCAATTTCTCCCGCGACCTCTGATGAAGCTGCGGCAGCAAGGGATACTGCCGAGTCAGTTCTCAGCGGTGAGAGCAATGGAAATAGCTGGACGATCAGTACGGACGATTCCAATAAATCCACGGCGTATATCAACGCCGGCGCAAGCACAGTGAAAGCTGAGATCAACAAGCTCCCCGTTCCCTATGGCAAGGAGAACGCAGCCGCTGTCGTATCGACGCTGATTCGGCAAGACGGTTATACCAAAGGCAAAAAGGATTATTCTACCGCTTACTCAACCTATTACATTGAAGCGGCTGACTGTATTCTTTATTATCCGTCACAACTGAGCGTTTTATCTGTAAACGAGGATAATTCTCTTGTCATCAAGGATACACGCAGCAACGCCGTATTGAATGTTCGGCTGACGGAAAATAACTACAGTTCCATGGATGAGCTGGAGGGCTTTATTTCAGCATCAGAGAACAATTTAATTCTCGCTTACGGACCGGCATGGTATTCAGCCGAGCAAAAAAAGAATGGGAAAACAACATTCAGCTACGATGGACTCGGACAGAATTATATCGTAGAAGCGCAACTTACCTATGCCGATCAGGATGCATGGGTATTTGACGAGTTGCGTATGCAGATCAAATGCAAATTCATTGACGATGGCGTTTGGGTCAGCAAGGCCAAAGCGGACGGGTACAGCAATGATACATCGGCTGTCTATGGTTCCAATTTCAGTCGGCAGCTTGCGGCTTACTACGATGCTGTACACGGAACGATTTTGCTCTATCCTGAACTGTTTTCTCAAAAGCAGGAGAGCTACGGCATCGTCGAATTTACCGACCCGCTGACCGGAGCGAAAATCTCCTACTACGAGGATACGATGGGCTATGCCATGAAGGATTTTGCATCCGGATACGGCTATGACGACAGCTACATTGACGGAGAGCGTCGAGTAAAGATGTCAGATCTGTCGGGGGGACGATATGCGGTCGCAAGCTATACAGAAAACGCAACGGTGGTGGCAGAGTTATATTATCCGGCAGAGTATGAGTGGGTATATGAGCAGTTCTATGGCGATTTTACGATCGTAACCACCGCCGATGAGATACACAACACGGAAATGCAGACCGTAAAAATACCGGAATACGGTGCGATCATCACCCTTCCGCTGCAGTTTACGGAGCAGAGCTTCTATGGCGGAACCATCATTTTTGCAGATTCATGGAATGGGCTGGAGTTGTCCGTTACGTTCTCTGAACTTTCGACCCCAGAGGAAAAGACCAATCTTTTCGCCTGCTTTGACTGTATTGCAGACGATGACGATATTATGATGGGCGACAGCTGGCTGAGATGGGAAAGCAATGCGGGTTTCTTCTATGGAGCGCGCGGTGCTGATATGAAGGCTCTGATGAAGATGGAAGTCCCAAATGCGGCAAAGGCTTATTCCTCAATGCTTAATATGTTTCAGGTGGAATTTGTGACCGAGGAAAGCCGGGACGTGACCATTGCGGACGAAGTTGATCTGGAAGCGCAGGTCATCGAGGAGCAGGCCGCCGTGGAGCTTGAAAAGCAACAGACGGAGCCCGATTCCGTGCCGGATCACTCCGATCCGGTAACATCTGCAAAGGTTCCCAATACGAAGCTTATTTATAACTATGATTACGAATACGCCTATGTTGCAAAGGATGCGCAAAGCTGGTTTGAGTTTGACGAATCAGATAAAACCGGCCAAACGAATTTCGGCTCCTACATGATTTTGATGTCAAAGCTCAATGCTGTGAAAGACATCATCTCGGTTCTCTCCTACAATAACTATACGATAGACGATCAGTCGGCAGGTTATTTGATGGATGTGGCTCGAAAGATGGATCAGATTCTGAAAGCCCAGTACTACAACGGTGAGCCTGTGACCTCCGATCTGGGCGAGGGCGTTGCATCGGTATTTGAAACGATGTGCTCCGTTATGTCCATCCCCAAGCCGGAATATGTCGATCACCATTACGATTATGTTCTTCCCGACAGGACGGAGGAGCCGCCGGCGGAGGAGGAGTTTGAAAACGGCATCGGCCTTAACGACGAGCCCGCTCCCGTAGAGGGGGGCGGCAGTTCCTCTACGGTTCCGGAGCAAGACGATCCTGAACTCCCGGAATACCCGGAGGGAGCGGAAACATTGACCTCGCTGCTAAATAACCCAAAGAATGTCTGGGCAGAGCTCAAGGCCTTTGACTCTTTTTTTGAAGGGTCGAACGGCAGCTATCATCTATTCGCAGGAAACCACGATTTACAGCGGCATCCCCGCGCTCAATCAGGTTGTGAATCCGGTTATTTCCTCCTCGTTTGCACCCGATCCCGCCGCCAGCGTCAATCCGTTACAGATATGGTCCTTCCTTGCGGCGGTCGTTTGGCTTGTGGGGTTGATTGCCATGCTTACCTATCTACTGATAAGCTACCTGCGTCTGTGCGCTAAGGTCAAGGAGGCGGTTCCGCTTCGGGATAACCTTTGGCTCTGTGACGCGGTGAGATCGCCCTTTATAGAAAAACGACCGCTCGGCTCAAACTGAACTGCGGTCGTTTTGTGTTATCATATTTAGCCCTTTACGGCGTCCTTAAACGCTTTGCCGGCTTTGAATACTGGCACAGTAGAAGCGGGGATTTCCACCGGCTCCTTGGTGCGGGGATTGAGGCCTGTTCTTGCCTCACGCTTTTTGCTTTCGAAGGTGCCAAAGCCCACAAGCTGGATTTTCTCCCCGACCGCTACGGCTGCCACAATGGCGTTGAGTGTACTGTCAAGCGCTGCAGACGCCTGTTTTTGAGTAACTCCCGCATCAGCGGCGATCTTTTCCGTCAAGTCCTGTTTATTCATACGCTGCCTCTTTTCTTTATATTGTGGCTTCCGAATGTCAGCCCAAGGACAGTATAACATAGACTTCCAAAAGAGCGCAATATATGTCGGTTATATACGAAAAATTCGCTTGCCGCATATACACACTGCCGCATCAGCGGGCGGGGAAAGGTGCTTCGGAGCACACAGCGATCGGTCTGAAGACAGGCCGTCAAGCGTTCCCGCAGTCATTCATCGGTTTTCGCCCATCACATCACTGGAGCCCAGCTTGACGTCCTTTTTCTTATAATCGAAGTTTTTGAAGTATTTTACATTTTGAGGCGTACCCTTTGCCGGAGGAAATTCAAAGCCTGGGTATTTGACCACCGGGCAGCTTTTTTGGCTGAGCTTTGCGATAAAGTCATCCGGGAGATTCAGAATGCTCTGAATGACCTCTTTAGGCGTATTTGCCATCCACTGCGCCAAGGACACATCCGCAAAATGACTGCTGTTGAAAAACTCCAAGAAAATCAGCTTATCCTTGCCGGTGTTCTGCACATAATGAAAGCCGCCCACCGGTACATAGCCCACATCGCCCGCCTGATAGTTGAAGGTGCGAGCCTTTGGCCCCGGCATGAACACGGTCATGCGCGCCTGGCCCTGGATATAATACTGGAATTCATCGTTATTGGTGTGCCAGTGGATCTCCCGCATGGCGCCGGGCTCTACCTCCACCATAGCGCAAGCAACGGTAGTGCAGGCCGGGAAATTACGGTGATCCAGAATCCTCACGGTACCACCGTCACCGATAATGGGCTCTACCTTGCACAGCTCGTGCTTATAGGTATTGGGCACAAAGCCGTTTGGTGATTGGATTGTCTGGGATTTAAGTGTGCCTGGGTCGCCTCCATCCGTGATATAGACCTCTTCTTTGGGGATCTTATCAAAGGCGGATTCATCGCAGCCAAAGTTTGCCGACAGCACATCCTTGGGCAAATGGGAGAACAGCTCGCTGATGGAAAAGGTGTTATCCTCGGAATATTCGCCTTTGTCAAAGAGCATCAGAAACTCGCAGCCCTCATGAAGCCCCTGTATCGAGTGCGGGATGTTTTTGGGGAAAATCCAGCCCTCGCCTGGGGCGCAGTCGGCGATGAAATTACGGCCCATCTCATCCACCGCTGTCACTCGTGCACCGCCCACCAGCACAAAGCCAAACTCGCTCTGCTGATGGGAGTGCATCTCCCGCACGCCGGGGGACAGGTTCATGTCCACGATGGCAAAGGTGTCCGAAATGGGCAGCTCTCGCTTGGTGATCTCCCGCGACCAGCCGCCGGGCTTGATTTCCATATGCGTATCGGAAAAGGAAAACTTCAGATTGGGCAGCAACCCGTGATCGGTAGCGGGTGGCACGATGAGATCCGGCACCTCCTCATCCCGTTTCAGATTTCGCGGTCCCAGATCCAAAGCGCCGGCTCCATCGCTGCGAATCGGCTCTGGCTGATTGGCAGCCTTGAGCTGATCCAGCTTGTCCTGCATGCGTTCTAAATAATGGCGATTCATAAATTACCCCTTCCATATAGATTCTTCGTTTTATTTTTCCCTGTGCCAACAAATTTATACATTTTTGTCTCGACACACATCAAGAAACGCGCAGGAAAGACAAACAAAGCGCACGGTCACTCATAACGAATGACGGTGTGCCCTGTTCTGACATATTTTTGTTGTAATCGGAGTATAATATTCTAATTCACTACTTCAATTCACTGAGAAGCAAAGCTTTGATTTCTGCGGCGGAGGCAAACTCAATTTTCCTGTTCAGTATGTACGATGCCGCAATTTGCCACGCCTCGGCATCGTAGGCATCATCGGGGATTTGCTGAACAGATTCGTGTACAAGCACATATTGATCTAAAAGATGCAGATCAGAAAGGTAGTTGAACGATGCGCTGGTGCGGATAGCTTCCAGCAGGGCATCGGCAAAAGTTCCTCTGTTCATGACACGCCTCCTCGTTTTTGTGAAGAATAAAGCAGACTTTGCTTTACAGGCGGTGTATAATAGAATATAAAAGAACGCATAGTAGCTGTATGCCTGTAATTGCAATGGTTTTCACTATATGCGGTGTTTTTGAAAATGTGAGTAATTTCCCCAAAAACACGAAAAACAAAGTCTACCTTAATGTTCGACAAAGTCTACCTTATTTGGCAACGGTGCGGCGGAGCACAATCTATGAACGATAGCGAGGAGCGGAAAACGATATGACCAAATGGAAATACATTAGTTTAATCTCAAAAAGGGGCAATGCCGATGGAAGTAATGGCGGCGTCCTTGATCTTTTGATATGGAGCGGGAAGCCGAATACGGCCTCGGTAACGCTGGAGGAAGCGAAAGCTTTCTGGGAGCTCCATGAGCACAAGAACGAAACGTCTACAGAGCAGCCTCCGCACACCAGCGAGTAAAGGTCTGCGCCGCAATGCCAAGCGATCTTCCCGCCGCCCGGCCGGATATTTCGCCAGCTTTCCACAATAGACGCATCTGCTCAAAACCTTCTGGCTTCAGCTTGCAGGGCGGGCCAAAGCGCACACCCCGCGATTTGGCGGCGGCAATTCCCTGCGCCTGCCGTTTCCGTATGCTTTCGCGTTCTGTCTGCGCAACATAACTGAGTATTTGAAGGACCAGGTCGGCGATGAAAGTGCCGGTCAGGTCCTTATCTTTTATTCTCGTATCCAAAAGCGGCATGTCCAGCACAACAATGTGCGCTTGTTTAACCTTGGTGATAACTCGCCACTGCTCCAATATTTCTTCGTAGTTACGCCCAAGCCGGTCAATAGACTGGACGATCATCAGATCTCCGGGGCGCAGGCGTTTCACGAGTTTCATGTATTTTGGACGCTTAAAGTTTTTACCGGACTGCTTGTCGCTATATATGTTCTTTTCCGCCACGGGAAAACCGCGTAGCGCAATGAGTTGCCTGTCCTCACATTGATCCTTTGAGGACACCCGTACATAACCGTAGATTTCATGTTCCATATTTGCCTCCCTAAAATAAAAAATGAGCGACC
>JAQWCP010000250.1 GCA_028705905.1 Oscillospiraceae bacterium | reverse complement strand
CATTTCACAGTTCTTCGCACGGCCGCTTACCTTCCTCCTCTTTTTTCCCATCTCCATTTTTTATATGGAATTGGTCGTAAAAGCATATTGTTTTGGAACTATTTTTACAAAAGGATTTTTCTATACCCTGCTTTTCTGTCTTCCCATTGGCCTTTTCATTGCATTTATCAGTAGCCTTTGGAGACCGAAGGTAAACCGCATCATATCCATTATTTGCATGATCGTTGCAACTGTTGCGCTCTATGGACAATCGGTGTATTATACAATCTTTAAAACGTTTATGGTACTATATTCTTTTACCGCAACAGGAGAAGTGTCTCAGTACTGGCGCGAAGCCATGGCTGGCGTTTTGAAGAGCCTGCCCATTCTCATTTTGCTGCTCATTCCTCTCATCATTTGGCTTCTGTTTGGAAAAAGCAGTCTTCCACGCCGGCGCCCCTCCATGATGGTCGGTTTGCTATTTGCCGGCGTAATCGTTGTTTCGCAACTTTTGGCCTTGATTGTTACTCAATGTTCTACCAGTGGCATTTTATCGATCCGTTATTTATATTCTGAATCTTTTATTCCAGACCTGTTGGTTCAAAATTTCGGCGTTGTGACCACATTGCGTCTAGATGCAACCCATCTCATTTTTGGTATGGACACTGGATCTGGCTCAGATCCTCTTGCTTCTCCTGGTGTCTCGGCAGATCCCAATGCAAGCGCAGATCCAAACGCCTCCACATCGCCCGTTACATATGAACCAAATGTCATGGAAATTGACTTTGATTCCCTGATCGCCAACACAAGCAACAAGACCATTAAAGACATGCATGAATACTTTAGCAGTGTGACACCTAGTATGAAAAATCAGTATACTGGAGCATGGAAAGGCAAAAACCTCATCTGGATTTGCGGGGAAGGTTTCTCTTCTTATGCTGTTGACAAAGAGTTAACACCCACATTATATAAATTGGCCAATGAGGGTTTTGTTTTCAATAATTTCTATAATCCTATTTGGGGCGTCTCCACATCTGACGGCGAATATGTCACCCTCACCAGTCTTATACCAAAGTCAGGCATCCGCAGCTTTGCCAAGTCCGGAGACAATGCAATGCCGTTCTGCATGGGCAACCAGCTCTCTCCTTTGGGCTATAAAACACTTGCATATCACAATCACACATACACGTTCTATGGACGTGATAAATCTCATCCCAATATGGGGTACACATACAAGGGCGTTGGAAACGGCCTGGAAGTGAAGAAAAGTTGGCCGGAGTCTGATTTGGAAATGGTCAATGTTACTTCACCTGAATTCATTGACAACCAACCATTCCATGTTTATTACATGACCGTCAGCGGACACCTCCTCTACACCTTTACGGGCAACGCAATGGCCAAGAAGAATCAGGATCTGGTCAAAGACCTGCCCTACAGTGAGTCTGTGCAGGCATATCTGGCCTGTAACATTGAGTTGGACCGTGCAGTAGAAGCCCTGCTCGACACGCTGGAAGAAAAGGGCATTTTAGAAAATACAGCGATCGTCCTGTCCGGTGACCACTACCCATACGGTTTGGAATGGGAAGGACTGGATGCCATCAACGAAGTCGCCGGTCATACGGTGGAGCGAAACTTTGAGCTTTATAAAACGACGCTTATTATGTGGTCTGGCGATATGGACCAGCCTGTCACGATCGATAAGCCGTGCTCATCTCTTGACATCTTGCCTACTGTATCCAATCTCATGGGGGTTGATTTTGACTCTCGTCTGCTGATGGGAACCGATATCTTATCAGACTCGCCACGGCTGGTCATCTTCTCCAACCGGAGCTGGATCACAGATTCCGGACGATATGACAGTACAACAGGCACATTCACGCCCAATGAAGGCGTTACAGTTTCAGATGATTATGCACGTTCCATTATGAAAGTTGTCAATAACAAATTTGACTATTCGAAAAAAATGTTGGAGAACAACTACTATAAAACTGTGCTTGGTTCCTAGAAATCCAAAAGAGAGCGGTTGACGAAAATTCGTCAACCGCTCTTTTGGATCAAGAGAAATCTCTTGCATTTGTGCTCAGAGTCTGCTAGGATAGAATGAGAAAATAAATGGAAACAATCCCCACATTATGCTTCCCTTTTACTTGGTTTCCTTTGAAATTAAAATATAAGGAGGTCGTACTATGCCATATTGCGGAAACTGCGGGGCCTACATAGAAGAAGGAACAAATTTTTGCAGCGTCTGTGGCAGTAAAACCGAAAATTCTTCCGATTCCCGACAAACCGCACAACAGACTATCCCCCGTCCTACTGCTGAACCCTATGAAGCTTCTTCCAATGAGCCCTATTCTCCGGAAGAAATTGAAAACAGCAAAATTTATGCAACGCTCGCCTATCTCGGTATTTTGTTTTTCCTCCCCCTTGTGGCGACACCAAATTCCAAATACGGAAGATATCATGCCAACCAAGGTCTGTTGCTTTTAATTGCGTCTGCCATCTTAGGGTTTGCTTCCTGGCTGCTCCATTTGATCATCGGCGCAATTTTCCACAAAGAATTGGTTTATTACGGCGTCTCTACCGGCATTAGAACACTGAGTGGGTTTGGCGTGTTTTTGTCCGCCATCATAACCATTGCCGTTGTTGCAGCCACTGTACTTCTCATGGTCTATGGCATGCTCAATGCTTTTAATGGGAAAACCAAGCCCCTGCCCGTCATTGGAAATTTCACGTTGATTCAGTAATATTCCCCCATCTATAAAAATAATTAACAAATAAGAGCTTGCACTTTTTTCTGTTTCCATTTAGAATAAAAGTGTTGAAAAAGGGGGTTGCTTTTCAGCAACTCCCCTTTTCAATCATCATCCAAAATGAGTTTCGGTTTTTAGGAGGCATAAAATGGCATCAGCTTTTTTTGAAAAGATTGGTTCTATGGCCAAAAATGTAACGGACAAAGCAAACGATGCTTTGAAAATCAATCGCATTAACGCAAAAATCAACGGAGAATATCAAAAAATTTCTGATTTAAAAATGCAGCTCGGGGAATATATCTGGACACGTTTTGAGGCTGGAGATTCATTTGATGAAAACGTTTTGGACATTTGCTCCCAAATCAAAGCGTGTGAAGACAACACCCGCACCTTTGAAGAAGAAATTCTAAAAATCAAAAACGTTGCTTATGGTTTTTCTGACACTCTTATTAATATTTGTTCGGCTTGTGGCAACCCGGTCGGTTCAAATTTGAACTTCTGCCCCAAATGTGGGACGCGTTTGGCAACCGTTCCCATTGCCCCCGTCTCATCTGAGCCACAAAATCAATTTTGTCCCAATTGCGGGAAAGAGTTGACCGGGGATCAAAGGTTCTGCGGTGCCTGCGGGACCAAGGTCGAATAAAA
>JAQWCP010000249.1 GCA_028705905.1 Oscillospiraceae bacterium | reverse complement strand
GCCGTTAGAACCGAGCAGGGCGAATATTTCACCCTGATTCACTTCAAAATCGACACCTTTTAGGACTTCCGTGTCTTTGAAAGACTTTCGCAGACCTTTCGCTTCAATTGCTTTTTCCATCCCGATAGCCCTCTTTTCTATTTGTGACCTTTTTCATGGCCTTACTCACTTTCCGGTCAACAGATTCCTGATAGATGTCGGCATAAGTTTTTGAATCCTTGATTAAATCATCGCAGAAAGCCGCTACGTCACTGCCCGTTACTTCAAGTACGTTTTTTCCCAACGCCGCGCCCTCTTCAAAAAGATCGACAATTCCTGAGAGGAGACCCGTACCTTCGGTCAGTTCAACAGGGCCGACTTTAAAGAGATATTTTTGAATTTCTTTATAAACAATCTGATAATCCTGCGGGAGCGCTTTGACACGCGCCATATGGGCCCGCCACTCTTTTTTGCCTTCGATAATATCCTGTATGCTCATGGTGTCCTCCTATTTCCCTAATTTCTTAGCAATATTATCGTTGAGCTGCTCGCGCCACTTGTCGCGAAAAGACCTTGCTCCTTCTTCACCGGCCAGAGCTGAACAGAAACCTTTGATATCGTCACCTAAAACCTCCCTGACACTCTGACCGTCCGCCGCTGCTTCTTCGAGCAGGCCGAGCACACCGTCAAGAATGGGCATAAGGTTGCGGCCGGTGAAATCCGAGTGCGGCCAAAGATTAGTCTTTATTTTTTCCCATGCCGCCTGATAATCTGGAGGCAGCTTTTTAGCCCGCAATTCAAAAGCTTTCAGTTCTTTCGTCATATCGCTGCCTGTGATCATTTCCCAAAAATTCATTGTTTCCTCTCCTCTAACTCGTTGATTTTCGACGCGATGAATTCCCATTTTTCCCAGAACTTTCGCAGCTCTTCATGCCCTGCGTCGTTGAGCGCAAAGAATTTTCGCGGCGGTCCCATGTCGGAGGGCTTTTTTTCGATGTCTACGAGTCCGTTCTTTTCAAGCCTCACCAGAATGGTGTACACCGTTCCTTCCACAACGTCCGTGAAACCGAGGTCGTTCAGCCGCCGCGTAATCTCGTAACCATAGGTTTCACCGCGGCTTATAATTTCAAGTACGCAGCCCTCAAGCACACCTTTGAGCATTTCCGTTAGGTTTTCCAGCATAATCACCCCTTGCTATTCTGTATAGCTGATATTCTGCATTACTTATTACTACTATATAGTAACACAGAATAGCCGACTTGTCAATAGAGTTTTGCTCTGAGACTGTAATCCATCTAAACGTAAAGGAGGTCTTTAATATGCCAAGTAATGTGCAGACATTGTTACAAATGGCTGCCAATCGGTGACACAAATCACACCAGTAATACAACACTTAGTGTCGTTTAAAACTGGTTTTTATTTGACAAAACGACCCACAGGCATCTCTTCGGAGAGCCTGCGGGCTGTTTTTTATGTGCCATAACGATGGGGTTGAATTTTTCGGTAGCCAGTGAGGGAGATACAACAAGACCGCTCCCTTGGAAGGAGCCGAAGGATGATGACCGATCATCAGAAAGCACAAATCATAAAACTCCGCGCGGCCGGAAACGGATACGGGAAAATTGCCAAGTCGCTTGGCATATCGCTGAATACTGTAAAATCCTTCTGCCGCAGGAACGATATCAGCAGCAATTCCTCTGTTGAACCTGCCCTGACATATACAGGCGAGACGACCTATTGTGAGAACTGCGGGCGGCCTATCCGGCAGATAGCAAAGCAGAAGAAAAAACGCTTTTGCTGTGACAAATGCCGCAACGCCTGGTGGAACAGCCATCTTGACCAGGTGAAGCGAAAAGCGGTCTATCATTTCAAATGCCTGTACTGTGGTAAGGAGTTCCACGTTTACGGGGATAAGCGAAGGAAATACTGCAGCCACGCCTGCTATATCGCCGACCGTTTCAAGGCTGGTGGCAATAATGCGTAAGGATGAATTCCGAAACGAAAAGCTGTACCAAACCACCATGAGCATTGCCCGAACAATGCTTAAAGAGGGCATCATTTCGGAGGAGGAGTATCGTCGGATTGATACAATTTTTTTTGAGAAATACCGCCCCGTTTTCGGCACATTATTCTCGGATATTTCGTTGACTTCTGAGCCGTAAAGAGTGATGTATAGTATCGGAAAGGAGTGCTTTCATGGCGAAAATCATAAAAATTGAACAGGCAGTGCCGATGATACAGACGAAAAAGAAAGTCGCCGCCTATGCCCGTATTTCAATGGAATCGGAACGCATGAACCATTCCCTCTCCGCGCAGATCAGCTACTACAGTTCCCTGATACAGAAAAATCCCGACTGGCAGTACGCAGGCGTGTTCGCGGATGACGGCGTTTCCGGCACAGGGATGGCCAAGAGGAGTGAATTCCGGAGGATGATTGAAACTGCGGAAAGCGGCGGAATCGACATCATACTCACCAAGTCGATACAGCGGTTCGCAAGGAACACGGTTGACCTTCTGGAAACCGTGCGGAACTTAAAGGACATCGGCGTGGAGGTGCGGTTCGAGAAGGAACACATTAATTCCATGAGCGGGGACGGCGAATTGATGATGACCATCCTCGCATCCTTTGCCCAGGAAGAGAGCCGCTCCATCAGCGACAACGTGAAGTGGGGTACGAGAAAGCGGTTTGAAAAAGGTATCCCGAACGGTCATTTCCAGATTTACGGATACCGATGGGAGGGTGACCGTCTCGTCATAGAGCCGGAGGAAGCGAAAATCGTCAGACTGATTTACGACAATTTCTTAAACGGTCTGTCGGCGGAAGCCACGGAAAAGCAGCTCGAAGAAATGGGCGTGAAATCCTATAAGGGGATGCATTTCAGCAATTCCTCCATCCGCCAGATTCTGAGCAACATCACCTACACGGGCAACCTGCTCTTCCAGAAGGAATATGTTTCCGATCCGATAACGGGAAAATCCAAAATCAACCGTGGGGAGCTTCCGCAGTATTTTGTGGAGGACACGCACGAAGCCATCATACCGATGGAAACCTACCAGGCGGTGCAGAGGGAGCGGGAACGGCGCAGGGAGTTTGGCGCATTGGCGAACTGGAGCATCAACACGTCCTGCTTCACAAGCAAAATCAAATGCGGCGTCTGCGGCAAAAGCTACCGCAGGAGCGGCAAGCGCCAGCGGAAAAATCCCGATGAGGTTTATTACATCTGGATTTGCCGGACGAAGAGCGACAAGGGCGCAAAATACTGCTCCGCCAAGTCCATTCCCGAAAAGACACTGAAAGCCTTATGTGCCGAGGTTCTTGGAATGGATGAATTTGACGGGGATGTTTTCTCCGAAAAGGTCGAGCAGATAACGGTAATCGGCGAGGATACCCTGGAATTTCATT
>JAQWCP010000248.1 GCA_028705905.1 Oscillospiraceae bacterium | reverse complement strand
TGTCGGTGTGGGTGTCGGTGTGGGCGTGGGTGTGGGTGTCGGCGTGGGTGTGGGTGTCGGTGTGGGTGTGGGTGTCGGTGTGGGTGTCGGTGTGGGTGTTGGCTCCACCGGCACGTTGATCTTGGAGTTTTCGATTTCAAAGGTGATGGTCTTTGTTGCCTGACCGTAGAAATCGCTGGTTTGCACCTGCCACGTTTTCAGGGTCTTCCAATAGCCGCCGGGCGCTTTGGTCTCTTTGATGGTGTAGTCGCCGATCCGGACGGGTGCAAACCGGGCCGTTCCGGTTTCGTCCGAGGTGGCGGTCCCCACCACTTCGCCGTTGGCATCGTACAGCGCAAACGCTGCGCCGGCCAGAGGCGTTCCGTCCCGGTCTACCTTCTTGATCTCCACAGTGACCAGGTTGCTCTCATTTGTAATCTCCGGGCATGTGTTCCCTTCGATAACCGCCTGATAATTGTCGGTACTGAGATAATACTTCGTTGCGCCGGTGACGTTGTCGATTACGGCTTTGACAATGGTGGGGGTTGCTTCCTCATGGTACCCATCAGGGGCGATGGATTCCACCGCAAAGTAGGTGCCGGGCGTCAGGTCTTGGAAGGTGACAAGCCCGGTTTCATCCGTCTCTTGGGCGTCCACCAAGTTGGCCGGTTCCACCCGGTTGCGGAAAATCTGGAACTGGGCGCCTTCCAGCGCATTGCCCAGGTCATCCACCTTGGAGATTTGAACGGCGCCCTTCAGGACAGGATCCACATAGGTGAGGGTCACTTTCCCCTGGTTGTCGTCGGAGAAACTCAACGTCACTTCTTGTTTCCGTTCTGCGGAGAAGTCGTACCCAATGGGCGCTTTCACTTCTTCCACCACATATGTACCTGCTTTCAGCCGGGTAAACACCACTTTGCCGTTGGCGTCTGTGGTCTTGGCCTGATATTTCGGGGTCAATGTACCGTCCGCCTCTTTCACATAAAGCTGGAACTGGGCGCCCTTCAGCAGATTGCCGGTGGCTGTCTCGCCCCGCTTTTCCACGGTGATCCGTCCAGCCATTTTGGCCCAAGCATCGGCGCTGGCGGTGTTGATAACCACCTTTTGGCTGCTGGTGCTTTTCACGTTGCTAAATCCATAGAAAGAAGCAGAGTTGGAAAGCTCTGTCACCGTGTCGTCCACGATCTCCATGGCAATCTTCACCCGGTAGGAGAGGCTCTTGTCCGGCAACTCAATTTTCAGGACGCGCCCCACATATGTGATCAGAGGCTGTACCACATCGTCATCCACCGCGGCACCAACGGCCCATGTGCCATCGGACTGGAGAGTGAGGGGATACAGGGTGATGGCGTATTTTCCGTTTTGTTTCAGCGGCTCCAGATAGGTGGGAACCTGGTCCTCCACATAGGCACCGGTGAGGGTCAGCCCCGTCATATTCATCACGTCAATGGACCAATTCACGTTGCCAGTGTAGGCACCTTCCCCGTCCGTTTCCATCTGGCCCGACTTCCGGAACAGGGGGTTCTGGATGTTCAGGTCTTCTGACTCATTTGCAGAGGTATTGGTGCCCTTCACAAAGCCGGTGTTGGTGAACTTCACCACCTGGCTCCCTTGGAAGAGGGTCTCCACGCCTGCGCTGGTGAGCACGGCGTTGATCCGTATGATATATTTGCCGCTGTTGGCACTGTTAAAGCGGACGATAACCTTCTGCTGGCCGGTTCCCAATGTTTCCAAGCCGATGGTCACATCGGGGTAGCCCGGGCTGCCCGGCTCCAGCTTTGCGCCCCTTGTGAGCTGGCGGTCGCTTGTGCCGGCTATGCCCTGGTAAATCTCCACGCTATTGGCCAAATCGCTGGGATCCACCACGTTCCAATACTGGGGCAGCGTGTCCGTCACTTCCGTGCCGGCTGCCATGGTGACGCCGTGGCGGTTTAGGTGGAGGTCCCAGCTTACGGTGTGGTTCACATAGTCGTATGGCACACCGATGGCCTTGTCCATCATATAGCTGCGGATGCCCTTTGTTCCGGATGCTTCCAGAGAGCCAGTCGCATGGTTCAGATAAGCGGTGTTTTTCAGGGTGTAGTCCGAATTTGGCCGGTTGACACCCGCCGCGCTCTGGTCTGTCACCACGGTGTCAAAGGTGATGTCATACTGACTGTTGATATCGCCCAGTGTCATCTTCAGCACCTGGATGCAGTATTTCCCGTCTGCAGAGGTGGTTTCCGTCAGTGTGTAGCTGCCGGGGGCCGGCACCACGCCACCTATCTGCAGCGTATGTTCCACCAGGCGCATATTCTTGGCGGACTTGAGGGCCACCCCATCCACTTCCACCGTATCGTATCCGCTCACCGGAGAGATGCCGTCCACAGAGGAGACAAACACATCTGTCACGGTGGCGCCATTGATCACCTGCTTGGCCTGGTTGACTTTGATGGTCCAGGGCAGCACCCCGGTTTGATAAGAAAAGGTTCCCGCCGTTTTTTCCAAAAAGCCGGTTGTGGTGGTGGCAGACCCACCGCCAATGACCACGGTTTCGCTTTCAGAGGTTCCCCCTTCGCCGCCCCAAACGCTGGAGCCTTGGGACTTCCAGTAAAGGGTGGCTTCATTGGTCACATTGGTCACCACCCCCGGCAGCAGCGCCGTGACAAGGGTGATGGTCTTGGACACCCCGACCAGATCCCCCAGGAAGATGGAAAAAGAGCCATCCGCCCCCAGGGTGTAATACATGCTCTGGGTGGTGTCGGTTGTCAGGGGCGTGCCGCCCACCGAAATGGTCATGCCGTCCAGAGAAACCCCGGCGCCCACCATGTCCTTCAGCACCACATTTTTCAATGTGGCAAGGCTTTCGTTGACCTTGATGGTCCAGGTGACTTTGTGGTTCAGTGCGCTGTACGACCCGGTTTTACTCACCCATTTCGGGGTGAACTCAACCTTCGCGCTGGCGTTGGCTATGTCGGTGCCATTGGAGATCGTAGCCTGATTCGTCACAGTGGCTTTCTTGCCGTTGTCCAGCAACAGGGATTCATCGATCTTCGTGTCATATGTAATGGTCTGCGTTCCTTTCTCACCGTTGGGGAACGCATATGTCAGCACCCCGTCGGCGTGGGTGGCGGCGGGGTCGGTCACCACGTTGTTCACCCGAAAGGACCCTGCCACATACGTCACGCCAGAGGGCAGTGTATCCGTAAAGGTGTAGCCATCAAGGGGGCCGTTTGACTGGCTGGGGGTGGCCGTCGCCGTCCAGTGGATGATGCCGTTTGCCACATCAGCCGTCCCCGTCTTTTTCAGTGAGATGGAAAGGGGGTCTCGCAGTTTGATGGTATAAGACTGCCCAAACATCTGCAAAACCACCTGGTCTTCTGACGTCTCAATCTCTTCCATGTTGAGGGCCATGCCCAGGTTAAACCGACCGCCCCGATCCA
>JAQWCP010000247.1 GCA_028705905.1 Oscillospiraceae bacterium | reverse complement strand
GAAACATCGTCACGGTCGTCACGGCTGTCACGGGGAGCAGCAAAGTTTAGGCGGGGTGCAGGGTGCCCTTTTCAAAGGGCGGCCCTGCTGGGGGAGGCAACCGCAGTTGCCGGGGGCAAAGCCCCCGCACCCCCTCGGGAGAGCCCACGGCACTTTCGCACCAACGGGGCGAAAGTGCCATAGTGGGTTATTACACTTCCCGCAGGAAGTGCCTCCCCCGGACCCCCGTCCATTTTCAACAACCCAACGTCTGAAACAGGAGGATTTTTGCCTATGGCGAGAGGCGACGGTATGGACCGTACCAACGCAAGAAATATGAGGCTGACCGAAACCAAGATCGGTAACACCCAGCAGCACAACGAGCGTGAGAAGGATTCCTATGTCAATCAGGACATTGTACTGGAGCGGACGCCGCTCAATGTCCATTTCAAAACCCCGTCTGCCGGGTATCGGGAGATGTTTGCTCAAATGGAGGCCGACGGCGTGATCTCCACCCGTGGCATCAAGGAGGATGCCTTTCGATACGGTGAGTTGGTCTTTGATGTAAACTCCGCTTACTTCTACAATCACGACGGGTATGACTTCGCAAAACAATTTTACACCGAAGCCTATAAAGCCGCAATCAAAATCGTGGGCGGAGAGCAGTATATTTTGTCGGCGGTCATGCACGCTGACGAGCGCAACCGGGCCATGTCCGAGGCGCTGGGGGAGGACGTGTACCACTACCACCTCCATGTGGTTTATATCCCGGTAGTGGAGAAGGAGATACGCTGGACAAAGCGGTGCAAGGACAAGTCCCTGGTGGGCAAGGTCAAGGAAACGATCATGCAGGTGAGCATGAGCAAGAAGTGGGCGTCCAAGCCCATTCTGGACGAAACTACCGGGGAGCCGTTACGCACAGCTAAGGGCAAACCCGTTCTACGAAAGTCGTACAGTGTCCTGCAAGATGATTTCTTTGAGCATATGCGCTCCGCTGGCTATGACGATGTAGAGCGTGGGGAACGTGGTAGTTCCGAAGAACATTTGACTGTTACGCAGTTCAAGACGGAGCGTGAGCAGGAACGGCTTGCACAGCTTCAAGAGGTGTCGGCGCTGGCCCAGGTTGAGGCCGACAAAAAGAATAAGGAGGCAGCATCAGCTGAGAAGAAAGCGGCCCAGGCCAGGGCTAAGCTGGACGATGTAGCGCCCTTGCTCAAGGGCATGGAGAAACTGGCGGCGGACTTCTCCGACGACCCGGAGCGGACGCTGCCGGAGGCGGGGCCGCTGGAATCGGCCAAGTCCTACCGGGAGAAAAAGGCCAAGCCCCTTTGGGAGAAGATCGTCAAGGTGCTGCGCTCCGTCTACCGGGCCTACTTCGACCTCAAGAGCAAGTTTGAGCGGTTGCAGAGCGCCTATGATCGTGAGGTCAGTAAGAACGGCTCCCTGTCAGCCAGGATTTATGAGGTTTGTGCCGAGAGGGACGGCTTGAAAGGGCAAGTCAGGGACTATGAGCGGGTCAGACGGGCCATTGGCCCGGAACAGGCGGACAGGATACTGGAGGCAGCTTACCAGCAGGAACAGGTCGAAAAGGAGCAGAAATGGGGTGCAAGGTCAAAAATAAGGGTAGGCGCACGATAATCACAAAAAATGGAGGTAATTTCATGGAAAAGTACATCTTTGACGAGGGCAACGGTCTGTGGTATGAGTTGCAGAGGGACTAACAATATTCGGGCGTGTGCGGCGGAAATCGTGGACACAGAAATTATTTGCGCATGAGGCCCCAAATCGGAGGGTGTCCCGGTGAATGCCCTCCTGATTTATTTGGGACAGCGGGTAAAAACTTCTTGCATTTTAGAGTGTGCTATGCTATACTGCTGTCATCCTGATTTGAGGAGTCTATTCAACATGCGGCAAGGTATTCTTAAATAAAATTTGATAATGGGCACAAAAATAATTGCCCCTTGCAGGGGCTTGGTTTTTGTACCCAATTTAAGAATGCTTTTGCCTTTTTATCAAATATCGTGACGGATAACGGCTCATGTTAGCTGAATGCGTTTCTATGTATCCGAAGTCATGATCCCCAGCGGTAAAAGTATTTGCCGCTGGGGATTTTTGCGCCCTTTTGGGCCTTGTATGGAGGATAGACATGAACATTATCAATATCGGGATTCTTGCCCATGTAGATGCGGGCAAGACGACACTGACAGAAAGCCTGCTGTATGCCAGCGGAACCATTTCAGAGCCGGGGAGCGTCGAAAAAGGGACAACGAGAACGGACACTATGTTTTTGGAGCGGCAGCGTGGAATTACCATTCAAACGGCAGTCACTTCTTTCCAGTGGCACAGTTGTAAAGTCAATATTGTGGATACTCCCGGCCACATGGATTTCTTGGCAGAGGTATACCGCTCTCTGGCTGTTTTGGACGGGGCCATCTTGGTGCTCTCCGCTAAAGATGGCGTGCAGGCCCAGACCCGTGTTCTGTTCCATGCCCTACGGAAATTGAACATCCCCACCATTATCTTTATCAACAAGATCGACCAGGTTGGCATTGATTTGGAGAGCGTATATCAGTCTGTTCGGGATAAGCTCTCCGCTGATATTATCATCAAGCAGACAGTGTCGCTGTCCTCGAAAATAACTCTGACAGAAAACACTAGTGCAGAGGTGTGGGATTCGGTCATCGAAAATAACGATGAGTTATTGGCAAAGTATATCGCAGGAGAATCAATCAGTCAGAAAGAACTTGCGCAAGAAGAACAGCGGCGAGTTCAAGACGCCTCCCTGCTCCCGGTCTATCATGGTAGCGCCAAAAACGGCCTTGGCATTCAACAGTTGATGGATGCGGTGATAGGGCTGTTCCAATCGACCAAGGAACAGGGGAGCGCCGCCCTGTGCGGTAGAGTTTTTAAGGTGGAGTATACAGATTGCGGCCAGAGGCTTGTCTATCTGCGGCTATACAGCGGAACGCTGCGTCTGCGGGATACGGTGGCCCTAGCCGGGAGAGAAAAGCTGAAAATCACAGAGATGCGTATTCCATCCAAAGGGGAGATTGTTCGGACAGATACCGCCCATAAGGGCGAAATTGTCATCCTTCCCAGCGACAGCTTGAGATTAAACGATATATTGGGGGACAAAACCCAACTTCCTCGTGAAATGTGGAGTGATGTTCCCTTCCCTATGCTGCGGACGACGATTACGCCAAAAACGGCAGAGCAAAGAGACCGGTTGCTGGACGCTCTTACGCAAATTGCGGATACTGACCCGCTTTTGCACTACGAGGTGGATTCCACCACCCATGAGATCATTCTTTCTTTTTTGGGTCGGATGCAGTTGGAGGTTGTTTCCGCTTTACTGACGGAAAAATACAAGATTGAAACAGCAGTGAAGGAACCCACCGTCATTTAT
>JAQWCP010000246.1 GCA_028705905.1 Oscillospiraceae bacterium | reverse complement strand
GTTACCTGAATTGGCGCATTAATATCGCCAAAAAATTGTGGCTTCTCTCCGTTTAGGACTTCTTCGATGGCTCTTGTAATTTCCCCATAGCTGCCGCAGCCCAGAAGTCCATCCACCTCCGGCAACAATGTCTGAACCTCGGTCCCGTGACGTTGCACCATGCAGCCAGCAACCAAAATTCCCCTTAGCTTTCCGGTTTCTTTTTGTTTGGCCAGCTCTAAAATGACATCAATGGCCTCGCTTTTAGCGCTATCGATAAACCCGCAAGTGTTGACCACCGCCACCTCGGCGGTTTCCGGGTCACCTGTCACCGTGTAGCCCCCGTCCATCGCCAGTGCCATCATCTGTTCCGTATTCACCAAATTCTTGGCACACCCAAGAGATACAAAGGCCACTCGTTCGTTCGGCACTGTCTCATTCCTCCTCTGATCTTCACCATTGTTTTTCTATTTGACCCGCTTGCGCCTGGGCACGTTCTCATTCCGCTCGTTTGTCCTCCGCGATGTCCTCATATTCGCGCATGCTTTCATTGATGGCGCTCCAGCCATACCCTTTTCGTTTCATCGCATTGGCCAGCTTACTGCGGTATGTTCCATCCAACAAATCATCAGGGTCACATGTTTTTTGGAGAAATCGCATTGCCAGCTCCCGCTCTGGAGAAAGCTCTTGCAGTAGCGCATCCCGCAGGTCGCGCGCAACGCCGGCCTTGTACAGTTCCATTTCGATCCGTAGCGGGCCATACCCCTTTTTGACCAGCCTCTCTATCAAATTTCTCCCGTATTCCTCGTCATCTAACACACCTATCTCTTCCATTCGATCGATGGCGGCCTGGGCGGCCTGGGCGGGAAAGCCTCGTTGGATCAACTTCCGGTATAAACCCTGCCTGGAATAGGGTCGAAGCGCCAACATTCTAGCCGCCCGTTCAATGGCATGCTGCCGGTTGGTTTTTGAATCATCGGACGGAGACCCGACTGTATGGGTTTTGAACGGTTCAAAGTCCATGGTTTCCGAGTCAAGATCGTCTAAATTATGCTTGTCAGACTTCGTCTCCATCGTCAAACTCCTCCGCGGTTACTTCCACTGGGTTGGCGGCGGGCTGCGCTACCGGCTTCTTGATTTCCTGGCGCAGTTTTTCTGCGTTCTCCCGCACCTTTTCCTCCAGCCACTCGGCCTGGTCCGGGTTTTCTTTTAAATACTGCTTCACAGAATCCCGACCCTGACCCACCCGTTGGTCGCCGATGGAGTACCAAGAGCCGCTCTTCTGGACCAGGTCCAGCTTCAAGCCCACATCCACCAGCTCGCCCAGATGGGAAATACCTTCTCCGTACAAAATATCAAATTCCGCCTCCCGGAAAGGCGGGGCCACCTTGTTCTTAACTACCTTGGCCCGGGTGCGGTTGCCAATGATCTGGCCGCTGTTTTTCAGTGCCTCTATCCGGCGCACATCAATACGCACGCTGGCGTAAAACTTCAGCGCCCGACCACCGGTGGTCACTTCCGGGTTGCCATATATGACCCCTACTTTTTCCCGCAATTGGTTGATGAAAATCACAATGCAGTTCGTCTTGGAAATGGAGCCTGCCAGCTTCCGCAGCGCCTGGCTCATCAGCCTGGCCTGGAGACCTACAAAGGCATCCCCCATCTCTCCTTCGATTTCGCTCCGGGGGACCAGAGCCGCCACGGAGTCCACCACCACGACATCAATGGCGCCGGAACGAACAAGAGATTCTGTAATTTCCAAGGCTTGTTCACCCGTGTCCGGCTGGGAAACCAACAGAGAGTCAATATCCACCCCCAGCGCCTTGGCGTACATGGGATCCAGCGCGTGCTCTGCATCCACAAAGGCAGCTTCTCCGCCCAGCTTCTGGGCTTGAGCCACAATATGAAGGGCCAAGGTCGTTTTACCCGATGATTCCGGCCCATAAATTTCGATGATCCGGCCTTTCGGCACACCACCGATGCCTAAGGCGAGGTCTAATGTCAGGGAACCTGTGGGGATAGATTCCACCATAGCGTTGGGATTCTGCCCAAGACGCATAATGGCCCCTTTTCCATAGGTCCGCTCAATCTGGGCCATGGCTGTTTCCAGCGCTTTTTGCTTATGTTCCGCCGAGACTCTGGATGCCGGCTCCAGCGGCGTATTCTTTTTTGCCATGTGTGTCCTCCTCCTTATTGCCCCATTCCACCGAGGTAGGGTGTGTTTCCCCTCCCCAAAGGGAGCGTATGTCTCCTTATTGATTACATCTTCCTTCGACAATTCGTTCGATTTTTTGGTCATCCTCCCAGATGCGGATGGATTCGTATCCCCTCCCGCACAGGATGTTGCCTACGTCATCCGCTTGGCCGGCGCCCACCTCAAACACCAGGGTGCCGCCCAGACGCAAGGCCGGCTGCCACTGTTCTGCGATGGCCCGATAAAACTGAAGGCCATCCGCCCCGCCGTCCAACGCCATGCGCGGCTCCCAGTCTTTCACCGTGGACTCCAGCGTCTCAATGTCCGCTGTTGGGATATAGGGCGGATTGCACACGATAACGTCAAAGTCCCATAAAAGGGCCGGGGGTGGCTCCAGCGCATCCGTCTGGAACACTGTTACCCGGGAGAGCAGATTGTTCCGTCTGGCATTTCGCTTGCAAAGGGCGAGGATCGTCTCCGACACGTCCGCCAAAACCACACGGCAGTTGACAGCGTTCTGCGCCACGGCAAGTCCCACGCAGCCGCTGCCGGCACACAGATCCAACACCCGGGCGTTTTCTCCCGCCTCCCGCGCCAGGGAAATGGCGCGCGCAGCCAGACGCTCTGTATCCACCCGCGGGATCAGCACATCTCTTGTGACCTCCAGCGGAAGGCCGTAAAATTCCCATTCGCCGATGAGGTATGCCAGCGGCTCCCCCAAAAGGCGGCGGCGTAGCAATGCATTCGCCTTTTGGGCCGTTTCCTCGGATATGTATAGATTCAAATCCCGAAAAAAAGATTCCCTTGTTTTGTCCGCTGCAAAGCAGACCATCTCTCGTGCTTCCAAAGACGCACTGGTGACACCGGCGCCCCGCAACGCCTGACGTAAGTCTAAATAGAGATTATTATACGTGGTGGCCAACTGCGGATCCTCCTCTGTATTCCTTCCGTGGGGTCCGCCTGTGGCGGCCCGCTTTCCGCCTTTTCACAGGCGGCGGTAATTTTTATAGCTGTGGCGCTCAATTCCTATTTCCGCGGCGCCTCTGCGGCAGGGTGCCCTTCTTACCAGGCATCCGTCCCTTCCTTCTTGGGTAATACAGCACATAACGCCTGGATGCCAACTTCAATCATGGAGTCGTCCGGTTCATTGGTGGTAAATCGTTGCAGGAACAGGCCGGGGGCGGTGAGCACCCGGGTAAAAGCATTGTCATGCCGACCTACCCAGCGGTTGATCTCATAGC
>JAQWCP010000245.1 GCA_028705905.1 Oscillospiraceae bacterium | reverse complement strand
TGTCATTTAGTGGTCTTCTCCCTGGGTTGCCTTCTAATACTTTTAGTGCTGTCGGTTTTGGTTTTCTGCCTCTTTGGGCCATGGCTTTCACCTCCTCTACAACAAAAAAAAGACCCTAAGGTCTTTAATCAAATATTTTTATTATTTAATTTTCTTAAATTGCAATAACAAATTGAACACTTGTGGGGAATAAAGTATCTCAAATTTTCAAAGTTGATAAATCTGATCAAGGTATTTTTCAAACAGTTCCTCTGGGGTGCGATAGCCCAAACGTTTTCGAGGCATTGCGTTGATTTCATCAGCAATCATCGAAATCTGATCAGCCGAGTAGTTTCTCATTGATTTGCCTTTGGGGATAAACCTTCTCAATAAACGATTGCTCCGTTCGTTGACTGGGCGCTCCCATGAAGAATAAGGGTGTGCAAAGTACACCTCGCTGCCATAAGCTTCTACCTCAGAAAAATCAGCAAATTCACTGCCGTTATCGGTGGTGATCGTGCGAAATACATCTGAAAAATGCTCGCTAAACTCGTTGTGAAGCAGCGCCATTGCATCGGCAACGCCAGCGCTTGTTTTACTTTGGATGCGAATCGTGAGATAGTAGCCAGTCAGCCGTTCCACAATGGAGAAAGCGGCAGGCTCACCCTGTTTCTTTTGCCCGATAACTGTATCAGATTCCCAATGACCAAATGTTGCTCTCTCATCCACTTCGCAGGGGCGTTCCTCAATGCTTTTACCATTTTGTCTCTTCGCAATACGTGGTTTTCCGTGAATGCGTCTGCTTAGCACCTCTGGAAGTTCAAATAGCGTAAGGGGTAATTCGCCACTCCAAAGCAGATTGTAAAGGGTTTTTGCACATGGAATTGGCTGAGCTTGAAACCGTTTCAAAAGTCTTGCTCGACCAACGCAGGTATCGAATGACCACTTGTGCAAGCGAACCATTTCGACCATCCAGCGCATGAATGCTGTGTCAACAAAATGCGTTTTGGGACGCCGACAGCGACTACGATTGTTGCGATAGACTACTCCGCCACGCTTGGCAGAGTAGCTCGGTTTGCGCCCTCGACCACAATAAGTCGAAGTCCCTCTCTTTAACTCGTAGCCCACCGTAGACGGGCTACAGTTTATCTCTCGTGCGATTGCTCGATTGGAATATCCCAGCTTTTTCAGTCGCTGGATAGCCCCTCGTTCTTCAGCACCTAAGTGCTGTCCTCGCTTGCGTTCTTCCGGGATTGTGATAGAATAGGTCTTGTCCATAGCGTGTGGTCCTTTCTGTCAGAGTGTTGTGTGAGAACATTATTCTAACAGAAATTCCACTCGCTATGGATTTCTTTATGTGTTCAATTTGATTTTACAATTTACCTCATCGAAAAATGCAAGCACCGATAAATAATACTGGATCAGCTTTACCTGCACGCCTTCGTCGCCGGGTTGCAGCGCTTTGGCGTAGACCCGCGCCGTTTCCCCCTGCGTCAGTCCCTCCGACTGCAGCTCCGCCAACCCCTTGATGCCGTTGAAAATGGATTTGATTTTGTACCATGTGGCCTTTCCCACGATGCCGTCAGGCGTCAGGTTAAAAATGCGCTGAAAATTTTTAACGGCGGTTTCCGTATTGACGTCAAAAAAATCCGTCAGCTCCAAATACGGCGTGACGCCGGGATAATTCTGCCCAATGCGGTTGAGCTGCCGCTTGAGGATTCTCACGTCCTCGCCGGAGGAGCCGAGCCGCAGCGGAATCCCCGGATAAGACGGGATATTCTCCTCGGTGGGGGCATTGAACACCAGATTAATGTTGTTTCCATAGTAATACTGCAAAATTTCATACGGCGAAAGGCCATCCTGCGCCAGATCCACGGTTCCCCATTGACTCAAGCCGCTGCAGGTGGTTGTGGTGCCGTTGCAGTACTGTGCAAACAGCGGCTGGACAAAGCCCTGCCGCACCACATAGTCGTTAAACAGCGAATCGACGATTTCAGAAACCGGCTGAAAAATCTCGCGGTTTTCAATGTATTTTTGATCGTACCGGGTGCTGGAGGTAATGTCAAAATCGTAGCCCCTGCTGGGATACCACTCGGTATAGATGCGGTTCAGGGCATAGGTCACCTGCGCATAGATGTTTGCCCGCAGCGCGCTTTCCGGCCACGTGGGGTAGATCTCACTGGAAGCCACATTTTTTATGTAATCGATAAAGGGAACGCGGATATTTCGCGCTGTGGTATCATCGGGATCTCCCAAATGCACGGTGATATACTCCGGTATGATGGGTGTGGACATGGCTTACACCTCCCCGGTAAGCTGCGGCGTCACGGGCAAAATAGCGGTGACGCCATCGAAAATTTCAATTTCATAGTGCTGGGGTGCAAAGCCCGGATGGGTTGCGTACACGTGATAGACTGCGCCCGGTTTTGGATCTTTCGAATTCAGGGATTCTGCCAGCGGCGGCGCGGGAAGCCGGATGGAAGCGATCATCCCGTTTTCGTCGGTCTGTCCGTCAAAAAAAAGCACCCTGAGATCACTGAAATTTTGTGCAACAAGAATCCGCACGCCGCTGATGGGAATGGTCTGCTGCGCGCGGCTTGCCTGTATCTTTAAGATCCCGATGCCGGGATTTTCCTGCAAAAACTGCTCATAAGTCATCTGTACGGCAGACGGCTCTTGGTACGCGCTTGGGCCGGTTCCTTGTTTCATGGTATCCATGGAGTTCCCCTCTCAAATTGTGTCTGCAACAGTCTATGCGCGCAAAGCATGCCGCGTGCGCCGCCCGGATCCTGCATGGATTGACACAGCTGACGCGCGCTGTTTGACAATGGCCGCGCCACCTGTTATGATAAAAACAGGAACAGAAAGGAGCTTGATCATGGAAAAATTTGTACCCTTTGAGAAACTCTCAAAAAAGAAGCAGCATGCCTATCAGGCGGCCAAACGCGGCACGTGGGGCATCCTGAATCCGGTCACACGCAAACCCGAGCATCCCAAAGCCTATAACAGACGAAAGGCACGGAAATGGAGTGATGATTCCATGACCGTGCCTTTTGTGTTTTTTGCGTCAACGCGCATTTCCTGTGCGCTGCGGCTGCCGCGCGGTTCGTTTTGACTTTGCCGCGCGCGTGCTTTATAATGAGCGCAGCGGATTCCACCGGCTTGCGCTGCCAAATCGGCTGCGAAAAGTCAAAATTATGGATGAGGTGCATGTATGGAACTGAAATTAACGATCCCAGCCTATGCCGACGGCGATTGGATGCCCACCGAGTACACTGCGCGCGGCATTGACATTTCTCCTGAGCTGCAAATAGAAAACATTTGCGAAAACGCTGTTTCCATGGCCATCACGCTCAATGACAGCTCCCACGCCACAAAACCGAATTTTAACCACTGGGTGATATGGGATCTCCCTATTTTGAACACCATTCCCGCCGCGTTGCCGAAAACGGCCGTATTGGA
>JAQWCP010000244.1 GCA_028705905.1 Oscillospiraceae bacterium | reverse complement strand
TTTGGCTGTTGCTTTGGGTCAGGTGGAAGCACGTCATTGGCGCAGGCTCAGTCGGGCTATGGTATCTGTGGGGGATTACAGCGGGATTGTATCCTGGACGGGAACCATGTTTGAATATTTGATGCCCCATTTGCTTTTGCCCTGCTATCCCAATTCCCTGTTGTACGAGAGTGCGGGCTTTTGTGTCTATGCCCAAAAAAAGCGCACGGCAAGCAAAGGAATCCCTTGGGGCATTTCAGAAAGCGCCTTTTACGCCTTTGACGGCGCCCTGAATTATCAGTATAAGGCCCATGGCGTACAGCATCTGGCGCTCAAGCGCAATATGAATCAGGAATTGGTGCTTGCACCTTATGCTTCGTTTCTGGCTTTGCTTGTGGCACCGGAAAGCGCCACCAAAAATTTGCGCAGGTTGCGGGATTTGGGCGTAGAAGGGAAATATGGATTCTATGAGGCGGTGGATTACACGGGCCTGCGTCAGGTGAATCCAGGCGGATTTGAAGTGGTGCGCACCTATATGGTGCATCACTTGGGCATGAGCCTTTTGTCTGTGGCCAACGTGCTGAAAGAGAGCGTGTTTCAAAACCGCCTGATGCGAAACCGGTCTATGGCCGCTTATCGGGAGCTGTTACAGGAAAAGGTGCCGGTAGGCGCACAGGTGATGAAGAATCCGGTTCGCGATGTGCCGGAGCGGATTCGGCCGTTTGATGGTGTGAACTGGAAGTCGGCGGGGAGTGCCCGCAACGTGTGGAACCCCCTTTGCGCCTTGCTGTCCAATGGTATGTACACGGTCCTTGTGACAGAAACGGGGTGCAATTTATCCCGGTGTGGGCCTTTGGAAATGACGCGGTTTTCCAATGATCCAATGGGCGCATATATGGGCGTTTCCATGTTTTTACGCAAAGGTGATCAAATGATCTCTTTGACACCGGCTCCGTATTTTGAACACGCCAAGTACGACTATCAGTTTGACGGCACATGCGCCCAATATACAGTGGATCGGGGGGACGTCTATGCCAAATTGCGCATTTGCGTGCCACAAGACGGCGCGGGAGAGCTGAGGGAAGTGACGGTGAAAAGCGCCGCCAAGGCTGATTGGGAGCTCATCTGTTATTTCGAGCCCGTTTTGGCCAAACGGGCCGATTATGAAGCCCACCCGGCTTTTTCCAAATTGTCTCTGTCCACCAAAATCGAAACAGACGGTGTGCTGGTGACCCGGAAACCCAGAGACCGGGAATCAGAGTGGTTTTTGAGCTTCATGTGTCAGGAACCCGGCGTAAAATTTGATACCAATCGGGCTGCCGTTTTGGGAAGGGGAGGCGTTGGCCAGCTTCAGGCCGCATTAAATCAGACACCCAAAGAGACAGAGGGAGAGGTGCTGGACGCCTGTGTCCTGGCACGCCTGCCCCTTTCCATGCAGGGAGGGGAGACAAGAACGGTGCGATTTTCTCTGGCGGCAGGGAAAGACCGGTTAGAGACGCTGCACACGGGGGAAGAAATTTTGGCATTGACCACAGAGCGGTGCAGCAAACGGTTCATCAGCGCCATGCATTTGCTGGAGTTGTCCCAAAAGGAAGCGACAGAAGCCATGGGGTGGCTGAGCGCGCTGGCCTTTCCTCCGGGCAAGCGGCTGCAAAATGTACGGGTGTCTGGTCAGCATGCACTTTGGCCCTATGGCATTTCTGGCGATCTGCCCATTGTGACCATGGAGCTATTGGATGAGTCCCAAATAGAGGCGGGTCTTTCGCTGTTCCGTCAATACCGGCTGGTTACCATCAATGGGATGTTTTGTGATTTGGTTTTCCTTCTGTCGGACGGGGGCGATTACCGCAGGCCCGTTCAAGGGGCGCTGCTGGACGGCATCAAGGCGGCGGGGTGCGAGTCTCTTGTGGGCTGTTCTGGTGGGGTGCACCTTTTCAACTTGCCAAAAGAAGAACAGCGGGTGATTTTGGCGTTGTCCACCGTGGTAATTTCCGAAGAGAAACAGGAAGAACCGGAAACGGAGCAAGCCCCGCCGCCTGTGGAGCGCGGGAAAAAAGAGATTATACGCAGGCCCGTGGACTGGCGGTATTTGAAGGATCATTCTGTTTGTTTTGAGACAGAAGCCCATTTGCCACCTCTGGCGTGGAGTCACATTGTAGCCAACTCCGCCTTTGGCTGGATTGCCACCGATGCGGGCACCGGAAACCTTTGGCGGGGAAACGCCAGGGAAAATCAGCTGCTTCCTTGGAACAACGATCCTTTGGCCACCGATGGACCGGAAGGCCTGTTTATTTTAGAAGGGGAGGAACCGGTTTCGGTGTTTGCAAATGGCGACGGAAGATCCTGCGCCGTCACATATGGATTTGGTTTCGCCGTTTGGGAAAAACAACTAGAGAAACACAAGGTGAAGGTAACGGGATTTGTTCCGCCAAATTTGCCGGCGCGGATTTTTCTGATTGAAGGGGAAGGAACGTTGCACTATCGCGCCAAATTGCGTATGGGAGCGGGCGCGGAAGCGGAGCCATATGTGGCAACGCAGATGTCTGACGGCGTCTTGACGGCTCGGAATTCATACAATACGCCCTTCTCCCTGCAGACCTTGCTTCTTTCCGCAACAGACGGCTTTGACAACTTCACATGTGATGCCCGCAGCATGCGCGCAGGTGAATTTGATGGGAAAACAGGGCGTGGATTGATCCCTTGTTTTGGCGTTTCCATGTCGTTGCACGGCGTATTGGCCCTTGTTCTGGGCTGCCCCACCAACGAGCAGGAAAAACGGGCCATTTTGGCGCTGACTGATCCCCGTCAGGCCCAATGTGCCCTGGAGGAGACGAAGAAATTTTGGCACCGTCAGCTGGGTTGCCTCACGGTTCAAACAAAGGAGCCATATCTGGATGCGTATCTCAACGGATGGGCGCAGTATCAAACCATTGCCTGCCGCCTTTGGGGGCGCAGCTCATTGTTCCAGAACGGCGGAGCATATGGATTTCGGGATCAGCTGCAAGACGTGTGCGCGTTGACCGCCACAGCGCCCCATTTGGCCAGGCAGCAAATTCTTTTGGCCTGCGCCCATCAATTTGAAGAAGGGGATGTGCAGCACTGGTGGCACCCGGAAGATGCCGGAGGCGGCGCAGACAAAGGGGTGCGCACCCGGTATACCGACGATCTGCTCTGGCTGCCCTACACCATTTGCCGCTATGTGGAACAAACGGGAGACCGGTCGATCTTGACCCTTAAAACGCCCTATCTCACATCACCGGTACTGTGCAATGAGGAAGTGGAGCGGTACGAGACGCCCCGCGTCTCTATACAGACCGGAACGGTTTTGGAACATGGTGCCCGGGCGCTGGAGCAGGCCTTTGCGCGGGGGGTTGGCGCCCACAAACTGGCGCTATTCGGCGGAGGAGACTGGAACGACGGCATGAACCGGGTCGGTGCCTGCGGAACCGGGGAAAGCGTCTGGCTCAC
>JAQWCP010000015.1 GCA_028705905.1 Oscillospiraceae bacterium | reverse complement strand
CTATCGTTATAGACCCTCTGTAAGAAGTCTATCTCAGTAGACCAACTTTGTCAAGCTATTTTTTCCAAGCTCTGGCCAAACGTGCAAAGGCAGGAACCATTTCCTCTGAACGCAGCCGGGCATACCCCAAAACCAAAGTGGATTCCGGCATATTTTGATCTGGGATGGCATAATACCCAGAAAGGCCATATACCCCCACGCGGGCTTGTGCTGCGCGAGTAACCAGTTCCTTTTCCAGCATCCCATTTTGTACCGTCAGGAGCAGATGCAGCCCCGCATCCTCCCCTGCAAAACGAAAGCTTTCTGCAAGGGGGCACTTAGCAGCGGCAGATACCAATGCGTCCCGCCGTGCCTTATACACGTTACGCATTCTGCCGATGTGCCGCTCAAAATGGCCCCGCTCCATAAAGTGCGCCAATGTCATTTGTTCGAATATGGGTACGGTGGACGCATAAAACAAAAATTCTTCCTGATAGCGTTGCATCAAATGAGGCGGCAACACCATGTAACCGATGCGCAACGAAGGAGTCAGGCTCTTGGCAAAAGTATTCATATAGATCACCCGCTCTCCTTGGTCCAGCCGTTGAAGTGCCGGAATCGGCCGACCAGAAAATCGAAATTCACTGTCGTAATCATCTTCAATGATGTAACGCCCCGGTGCCTCAGAAGCCCAACGCAGAAGCTCCATCCGCCGGGCTGCCGGCATCACAATGCCCAAAGGGAAGTGATGAGAAGGCATCACATGGGCCACCTTGGCACCGCTCTGGCGCAGTTTTTCTACATCCAGCCCCATTTCATCCATTGAAATGGGGTGCACCACAGCGCCATTTTTCTGAAAGATTTTTCGGATTTTATGATACCCAGGGTTTTCTGCCCCGTACCCTTTTTCCCGCCCCAAAAGCTGGACGAGTAATCCCGTGAGATATTCGCAGCCGGCCCCTACTACGATCTGTTCTGGTTCGGCTGACATCCCTCGAAATTCATATAAATGACGAACAATTGCCTGACGCAATTCATAAAGCCCCTGTGGCTCTGTGGCCTCTAATAATTTGTCCTCCCATAACACCTGCCGCATCAATTTGGCCCATGTAGAGAAGGGGAAATAATCTGTGTCAACTGCATTGGTTGCAAAATCATAGTCGTACCCAGAAGGCGCCTGCTGGACGGGTTTCTGGGCCTGGTAATGGGTCTCCGTTTTGGGATGTCCCCCCTGCTTCTCGCCAACCAAAAGAGGCTGTACAAAAAAACCACGCCGCGCTTCTGAGCGGATATATCCCTCTGCCAAAAGCTGTCCATATGCCCCTTCGACTGTGATCACACTCACCTTCAGATGGGCTGATAGCTTCCGCTTTGAAGGCAGCTGCTCTCCGCTTTTCAATTTTCCGGACTCGATATCTTTTCGAATAAAAGAATATAATTGTTCATATAACGGTTTCTCGCCCTCCGAATAGAAAACATATGTCAGCATTTCTCGCCCCAATCTGACCTTATTGTATAATTCAAAACTGGATATTGCATTAAGATCAATTATGAGTATACTCAAAAACAATTGAGAATGCAACTGGAGGAACGAAAAATGGAAAACAACAGATATGGACTGAATAAAGAACTTGCTCAAATGTTAAAAGGCGGCGTTATTATGGACGTCACATCTCCGGAACAAGCCAAAATAGCGGAAGAAGCCGGCGCTTGCGCCGTCATGGCTCTCGAGCGAATCCCTGCTGACATCCGTGCTGCTGGGGGCGTCTCCCGGATGAGCGACCCGAACATGATCCGTGGCATTCAGGAAGCCGTATCAATTCCTGTGATGGCCAAGGTGCGGATCGGACATTTTGTAGAAGCACAAATTTTAGAGGCCATTGAAATCGACTATATTGACGAAAGCGAAGTGCTCTCTCCTGCCGATGATGTGTATCACATTGATAAAACCAAGTTCCAGGTTCCCTTTGTCTGCGGCGCCCGTGACTTGGGTGAGGCCCTCCGCCGGATCGCAGAAGGCGCTTCCATGATTCGCACCAAGGGAGAACCTGGCACTGGCGACGTGGTGCAGGCAGTACGCCATATGCGGGCCATGAACAGCGAAATCCGCCGGGTAGTTTCTATGGCGGAAGACGAGTTATTTGAAGCCGCCAAACAGCTGGGCGTTCCTTATGACCTGCTCTGCTATGTTCATGAGAACGGCCGTCTTCCTGTTGTCAATTTTGCGGCTGGCGGTGTAGCCACACCGGCAGATGCCGCTCTGATGATGCAGCTCGGCGCAGAAGGCGTGTTTGTCGGCTCCGGCATCTTCAAATCTGGCAACCCCAGAAAGCGCGCTGCCGCCATTGTGAAAGCCGTCACCAATTATCATGACGCCAAAATGCTGGCAGAGCTTTCTGCCGACTTGGGCGAAGCAATGGTGGGCATTAACGAGCAGGAAATCAAAATTTTGATGGCAGAACGGGGAAAATAAGATGCAAATTGCCATTTTAGCATTACAGGGCGCATTTCAGGAGCATGGCGCCGCATTGGATGCCCTCGACGCTTCTCACTTTGAAATCCGTCAAAGAAAAGACTTGGATCGCCCGTTTGACGGTCTGATCTTACCTGGCGGTGAAAGTACCGTGATGCGAAAACTGTTGCTAGACTTGGAGTTGTTTCACCCACTCAAGGTGCGGATTCAGGAAGGGCTCCCCGTCTTTGGCACCTGCGCCGGATTGATCTTGCTGGCCCGCGATGTAGAGGGGGGTGCCTCTTGTTTTGGCACCATGCCCATCGTTGCCCGCCGCAACGCTTACGGCCGACAGTTGGGTAGCTTCCACACCAAAGGAGAATTTGGAACCTACGGTACCATCCCCATGACATTCATTCGCGCACCCTATATCTCGGATTCAGATCAAGGGGTGGAAATCCTTTCCACGGTAAACGGCAAAGCAGTAGCGGCGCAGTTTCAAAATCAACTGGTCACTGCATTTCATCCGGAGCTCACAAAGGATTGTACCGTCCACGCACATTTTTTACAGCTTGTTTCAAATACATTGCCGCAAAAAGCGGCCTGCTGACAAAAACCGCGCCGACTGCTGGCAGTCGGCGCGGTTTTGATCGTTTGCTCAATTTTCCGTATAACGAAGCAAAAATTGCTTCGTCCTTTCTTCCTGCGGGTCGCCCAATACTTGTTCCGGCGGCCCCTCTTCCACAATGACTCCGTCGCTCATAAAGATCACCCGATCAGCCACATCCCGTGCAAAGGCCATTTCGTGGGTGACAATCACCATGGTCATATGCTCCTCTGCCAAGCTTCGGATCACTTTCAATATCTCACCCGTCAACTCCGGGTCCAGCGCAGAAGTGGGTTCATCAAAAAACAAAATCGCCGGACTGAGTGCCATGGCCCGGGCAATGGATACCCGCTGCTGCTGGCCCCCGGACAATTGATAGGGATACTCATTGGCTTTGGCCGCAAGCCCCATTTTTTGAAGCAGCTCCATCGCGATTGCTTCCGCCTCCTGCTTACTCTTGCCCAAAACCGCAACAGGTGCTTCTGTGATATTGCGCAAAACGGAAAAATGCGGGAACAGGTTAAAATTTTGAAAGACGAGGCCGATGTTTAGCCGGATCTTCCGCAGCGTCTCTTTGTCAGCATAAACAGATCGGCCCGGATTTATGACTCGCTCCACCAATTGGGTTTCTTTGGTCACGGCCCCTTCTTCTAACAACTCCTCTGCCGCCGAAGTGTCCGATAACATTTCAACTTCAATTTCTGTTTGGATCCACTCTGTTTCCCGCTTTTCTTCAATGGTGACCATTTTGTCGCCACAAACGGTAATTTCACCGTAATCTACCGTTTCAAACTGATTGATGCATCGAAGCAACGTGGTTTTTCCCGAGCCGGACGGCCCAATGATCGCCACAACTTCCCCTTGGGCGACAGAAAACGAGATATCTTTCAATACCTCATTTTTTTCAAACGCCTTAAATACGTGCGTTGCAGATAAAATTTCCATACTGCGCCCTCCTTATCGATAGTAGTCCAGTTTTCGTTCCGTGAAAAGGAAAGCCTGCCCCACAATTGCATTCATCACCAGATAGAAAACGGCTGCAACGATAAAAGGCACCGTGGAAACATAGCCGGACGCCGCTTTGGCCGCCACGTCAAACAGTTCCACCACGGCAATGACGCGGGCTAAGGCTGTATCTTTGACCAGTGTCATAAATTCATTGCCCATAGGCGGGACAATGCGCTTGACGACCTGTGGCAAGATAATTTTGAAAAACGTCTGTTCCCTGGTAAATCCCAGTGCCGCGGCCGCTTCATGCTGCCCAACAGGAATGCTCTCCATACCACCACGGTAAATTTCGGCAAAATACGCGGTATAGTTGAGCCCAAAAGCCAAAATGCACATGGCAAGCCGGCTGACGCCTTTGATGCCAAAAATATAAAAGGGACCGAAGAAAAAGAAAAACAGTTGAAGCATCAGCGGCGTTCCCCGCATGATCAGCAAATATACCTGAACTGGCCAGCGAATGACTTTGTGTTTCGACAGTCTCCCGGCGGCGATGACAAGTCCCAACGGCAGCGCAATGATTAAAGTCAAAAAGAAAATGGCCAGTGATGTCAGAGATGCCTGCAACATCGCCGGCAGCAATGTGCCAAAGTCAACTTTCATATGTACTCCTCCAGATTCATTTGGCAGTCTGATCGCCAAAACAAGAGCCGCCGTTTCCGGCGGCCCTTGCTCCGTCATTCTTGATCAGGCCACGTTGCCTGTCTTGATATACCAATCAGCTACAATGCTGTCTACCAGAACTGCCTCACTGCTACCCTGCTCCAGATCCATGAAGCAAGTCATGTTGTCTTTAAATGTATTCACTGTTCCAAGACTTGCCTTAAACTCTGCTGCGGAAGCCAAGGCTTCTTCTGCAGAAGAACCAGTCTGTAATGCAAGAGATTTCCCGGCCAGATCTTCCTTTGTCTGATAGGTCGAATCTGCCATGACAACCACAACCTGCTTGTTCTTCATGTAAGCATCGGAGCAACTCATGCTCTCTTTACGGGCATCTGTCAAAGTCATGCCGTTCCAGAGGCAGTCAACATTTCCTGCATTCAGCTCCATCTCATTGGTATCCCAGTCAATGGGTTGAATCTTCAGCGTCCAGCCTAGCTTTTCGCATACGGCTTTTGCCACGTCAATGTCGAAACCGACAACTTCGTTGTTTGAATCACGATAGCCCATGGGCGGGAAGGAATCGTCCAGGCCCAGGACAAATTCTCTGGCTTCCACTTTTATGCCATCCAATGCTTTGGCATCCGCTTCAATGGTCGTGATGTCTTCACCAAACCACGTATCGGAAATTTTGGCCAAAGTTCCGTCGGCGGCCAAAACCTTCATAGCCGCATTGACGATATCACGCAGCTCATCGCCTTTGCGGAAGCCAATGCCATATTCTTCTTCTGCAAGAGAGCCTTCCATAATTCTGAATTTCGCACTGGTGGCGGAAGGTTCTGTGCTGGGATTTGCGCTTTCTGTGACGGCGCTGCTAGGATCAGTGCTTGTGGCCGGAGTTTTTGTGCCGCAGGCCATGAGCCCCGCAAACAACATCACGGCAAGTGCCAATGCCAAAAACTTCATGCTCTTTTTCATTCTGTCTTTCCTCCAACTTTTTATTCTTCTTTTTTCCTGCATGCAATCTACTACAACATGCAAGGCACATTAATAGAGTATCATATTAAAGCACTGATGTACAGATGTTTCTTCCCCTTTTTCAGAATTTTCCATGATAAAGTTTTGTCTGTTTTATACCATCTTGCTCTTGTAATCTTTTTATTTTGATATATAATATATTATATGTGTTATTTTGGCATTGTTGGGATATGTTGTTTGTTTCGCTTCCCTTGGGTCAAGCATTGCAACCGAACCATCCTTTCTCGGAGTCAATTTTTGTAGTGTCCACTTTTATTTTTCACTAAGGAGATGTTATATATGAAAATTGCATTTTACGACACGAAGCCTTACGACCGCAGAGCATTTGCAAAACCCGCACAGGAAATGGGATATGAAATTTCATTTTTCGAATGCAGATTAACAAAAGAGAGCGTTCACCTGGCCAAGGGATTCGACACGACTTGCAGTTTCGTCAACGATGAAGTGACAGCAGAAGTTCTGGAAACTCTTTCTTCTTATGGCATTGGTGTCATCTTGCTGCGCTGTGCCGGATTTGACAGCGTTGACCTCAAGCGTGCAGCAGAGCTGAATATCAAAGTGCTACGTGTTCCCAGCTATTCCCCAACCGCCGTGGCAGAGCACGCCATCGCACTGTTACAGACAATCAACAGGAAAACCCACCTGGGATATAACCGCACCACCAAATTCAATTTCAACATTGACGGTTTGATGGGCGTTGATTTGCGTGGGAAAACGGCAGGCGTCATTGGAACGGGTAAAATCGGCAAAATCACCGCTGAAATTCTGTCTGCCGGGTTTGGCATGAATGTTTTGGCATATGACGTAATTCAAGATCCAAACAGTGGATTAAACTACGTCACACTGGACGAAATTTGGGCTAAATCCGATGTCATTTCTCTCCATTGCCCCTTGTTCCCGGAAACCCACCATATCATCAACAAAGACAGCATCGCGAAAATGAAAGACGGTGTCCTTTTGGTCAACTCCTCCCGTGGCGGACTCATCAACACGAAGGATCTTCTGGATGCTGTAAAGGCAGGAAAATTCCGTGGTGTGGGGCTGGACGTGTGTGAGAAAGAACATGAATATTTCTTTGAAGACCACTCCAAGGAACTGATGCAAGATGACGACATGGCACTCCTGATGGCCTATCCCAATATTGTCATGACAGGCCACCAAGCGTTCTTCACGGAAGAGGCCTCTGCCGCTATTGTTGATGTAACACTGCATAATTTTAAAGCTTATCTGGACGGTGCACCACTGGCCAATGAAGTTAAGGCAAACGCATAAGATTCACTGATATCCAAAATAAAACCGGGTGTTGTTGCAACTTCTTGCAACAACACCCGGTTTATTTTGCACTTGACACCCAGTCATTAAAATGCCAATAATTTTGCAGGCGGGACGCGAAGCGCATCCGCAAAATTCAGCAGTAACTCAATGGAAAACGGCCGCAAAACATTGGGCGCTTCAATGGCGCTCAAGTGAGAACGGCTAATTCCAATCATCTTTGCCAGTTCCGCTTGTGTATAACCACGTTGTTTGCGATAATACGCAATATTTCTTCCAATCTTAATATATTTCTGCACATTTTCAGGTGCAATTGGCATTGCATTGGACATAAAGCTTCCCCCTGATCTGTTATTCTTCCTTGAGATGTTCTTCTTTACGCCGTTGTTGAATCATCAGGAACAATTGCCAGACAACCAGGCTCCAAAAAAGGCCAAGAATTGCCCCCGCCAGCACATCGCTGGGATAATGCACACCCACATATAATCTGGAAATTCCCATCAGCACTGCCAGGATAGGAAATGAAATTTTGGCCCAACGTGCCGGCGCACCCCGAACATATACGAAAGCCGCCGCAAAAGACGATGCTGTGTGGCCCGAGGGGAAGGAAAATCCTTGCTGCATGGGTAGCAATGGAATCAGCGCATCTATTTCGATGAAAGGACGGGGGCGAGCCACCAAATTCTTTAAAATAATCTCTCCGCTGACAAATGCGAGAAACATTGCCACCAAAGCGGCTATTCCGATCCGCCTCCACCGTTTAAAAAAAAGCATGAGGCCAGAACAAGCGATCCATAGAAGTCCGCCATCCCCCAACGTAGTAAGCGAAAGAAAAAAACCATTGAGAAACGGGGTGCGCAGGGTATCTTGCATCCAAAATAAAATACTCTGATCCAATTGAGACAAAAACGCCATGATAACCTCCGCTGTTCATGCAGAGACGGAAACAACAGTTCGTTGTCCAAAGGCCACAGAAATTGCGATTTTCTTACACGTTATTCTTTCCAATCTACCGTCAAGACCGTCCCTGTCAACTCGATATATTCTGTTTTTATGATGTGAGACTTGCCAATGCGCACCTCTTGCGTCCCCACCTTTGATGTCAAGACGTCTCCTGCCTCCGCTTTCGCTTCAATGGTGAATACAACGTCCACAAGATCATTGCTTTGCACCGGCAAAAGCGCTGGCATTGGCCCATTGCTGTTCAGATTCACATATACCACAGATGGTTCGCTTGTTGTTTTTGTAACGCTGCCATCTACTTTTGCGCCAGAAGCCATCAATTCACCAGGCACATATTTTTGAATGGATGCATACGACTCCTTCTCGATGCCACACACCTTCACTGTATATGTAATTTGCGTCGTTGTCGCATCTGACAAGCCGCCTTTTCCGCCAAATAATTTTACACATCCAAAAATCAAAAGTACAACCACAACGATTACGATCACCAGATCTACTACATTCCATTTTTTATGTTTCATCTCTTGTCCTCCTAATTGCCTTGACCCTTAGTTCCGTTCTATTGTATAATAATTTTATTGCTTTCACAAGCCCAAAATTTTTAATTTGTGAATTTGCAACACAAAAGGAGTCTGTCATGAAAATCATCCATCTCATCAGCGGCGGGGATAGCGGCGGTGCAAAAACCCATGTGTTCAATTTGCTGCGTACGCTCAACCAGACAGAAAGGGCCGTGATGGTCTGTTTTCGAGAAGGGCCTTTTGCCCAAGAGGCAAGAGCGCTTCACATCCCTACCATTGTGATTGAAAAAAGCATTCCAAAAACGTATCAGATATTAAAAGAAATGATTATAAAAGAGGGCTTTGAAATCATCCATTGCCACGGCTCTCGGGGTAATATGATGGGTGCGCTTTTAAAGCGAGCCTGTAAGATTCCGGTGGTGACCACTGTACATAGCGACTATCGACTGGACTATATGGGTCGCCCTCTGCACAAAGTGACGTACGGCGTCATCAACTCCATCGCCTTACGCTATTTGGATTACCGCATCGGCGTCTCGGATGCGATGGTCGACCTGCTCATCTCAAGAGGATTTCAGCCAAGTCATCTGTTCCCCATCTACAATGGCCTTGATTTTACGCCCACCCCTTCGAAGATGACTCCTGCGGAGTATTGGCGCACCGTTGGTCTTTCGGCAGACGAGCACTCGGTCGTGGTTGGCATTGCGGCGCGTCTTTCCCCTGTGAAAGACATCGCTACATTGATTCATGCATTCGCCAAAGCCGTTTCTAAGGCGCCCAATTTGCGTCTTCTCGTTGCCGGCGACGGAGAATTAAAAGAAAACTTGGTCTCTCTTGCTCAGGAACTCGGTGTCTCTCAATGGGTATGTTTCCCTGGCTGGATCTCTGATATGACAACATTTTATCAATCCATCCACATCAATACACTGACTTCTCTTTCTGAAACATTCCCTTACGCCCTAACAGAAGGTGCGCGGGAACATCTGCCAACCGTCGCCTCCCGTGTGGGCGGCGTTCCTTATCTCATTGAACACGGAAGCACTGGATATCTGTTTGAACCGGGCGATTCGGGTGCTTTGGCGGAGCACTTGGTTGCTTTGACACAAAACCCGGCCTTACGCAAGCAATTGGGAGACGCACTGTATGAGAAGGCTTCTCGTGACTTCTCTTTGGAAGCCACCAGAGTGCGTCAACTCTCCATTTACAATACTATCTTACGCCGAACAGCACGAAAAAAGTCCCTGCCCAGGGATGGAATCCTCCTTTGTGGGGCATATGGTCGGGAAAATGCTGGGGACGACGCCATTTTGGACGCCATTCTTCTGGAACTGCGATCTATAGACCCGGATTTGCCGATTGTTGTTCTCTCTCGCCGGCCCAAATTGACACAACGTGCTTGCCGTGTCAACTCTGTTTACACTTTTTCCTTCCACAAATTTTTACCGCAGATGAAAAAGTGCAAGCTATACCTCAACGGAGGCGGCAGCCTGATTCAGGATGTCACCAGCCACCGTTCCCTCTGGTTTTATCTTTTCACCTTGCGCGCCGCGAAAAAACGTGGCTGTCTGGTCATGATGTACGGTTGTGGCATTGGCCCAATCCATTCCCCCCATAACCAACAAAAGGCGGCATATTACATCAACTCGTATGTAGACTGCATCACCCTGCGCGACCCACATTCATTGCAAGAACTAAAAGAAATGCATGTAACCCGCCCGGAAATGATCGTCAGCGCAGACCCTACGGTGGTGTTGTCTCCCTCCTCTCCCGCACGAATTGACACATTGTTTTCTCAGATTGATCTTCCTCCGCGAGGAAAATACATTTGTTTTTCCTTGCGAAAATGGTCTGGTTTTTCAGAAAAAGCACCTTTCTTTGCCAAGGCGGCGGAGTATGCTTACTATAAGTACGGCCTCACTCCTGTTTTCCTCCCCATCGAGCCTCGCGTGGACTTGCCTGCCACGCGGCAAGTCACTTCTTTGCTTCGTATACCCTATGCCGTATGGGAGCAGCCGTTTTCCTCTTCTGATATCATCGGTCTGTTTTCCCGAATGCAAGTGGTTTTGTCGATGCGCCTGCATGCCCTTGTTTTTGCTGCCGGACGTGGCGTACCTCTGATCGGGGTTTCGTATGACCAAAAGGTCAATGCATTCTTGTCCAGTGTAGGGCAGGATCTGTGCTTTCATTTGGAAGATGCAACCACGGAGTCTCTATCCCACCTCATCGACATTGCCGCGTCCCGCATCGGAAATACGGAGTTTTTGCAGGACGCCGTATCAAAGCTTATTCAACTGGAAATGGAAAATCACTTGGCGGTAAAACGGCTTCTGCTGTCTCAGCCATGAGGTGGCAGCATCAGGCATTCCATTTGCCGTTTTCCCGTCCCAAATCGTTTCACTCAACTTCAGGAGGAAATTACTTGTGAAACAAATGATCTGTATTGCAGAAACCATATGGCGAAACTATCCCAGCCGAACGCAGGAACTTATCTCTCGTTTGCAGCAGGTGGATTGTCTGTTTTTTGAGCCACCGGTCACATGGCTGGCCTTCTTCCTGGGGAGAACAGGCCGCCGACGCCTCAAAGCCCATCTGGGCGATGGACGGCAGGTTCTCCCTTCGGTGACGGTATACAGTCTCCCGCCTATCCTTCCATTTGACCAGTCGTTTTCCTATATCAAAAAAAGAAATCAGCGCAAATTGGCGCGGTACATCCAGAAAAAAATGGTGCAACATGCCTTCGAGCTTCCTGTTTTATGGGTTGCCACAGAAGCGGGTGCCGGCCTTCCTACGCTTCTCCCCTGTTGCAATGTCATTTACGATTGTATGACCGCCATCCCCGGCAATGCGCTTAGCGAACAGGAGTTATCCCTTTTACAAGACGCCGATTTAGTTTTCGCTCCGACCACCGACATTGTGCAACAGATCTCTTTTATCCACTCCAACGTAGCGCTGTTGCCCAACGGCGTGAATTATGCGTTGTTTTCTGAGCCTTCTTGTGAAACGCCTGCTCTGGCAACCAGTTCCTCTGCTTCTATCCCGCGACCCATCTTTGGATGCGCGGAACCCATCCGGTCGGAAACAGAACTGCTGCCCATTGCATGTGCGGCCCGGGCCCATCCAGAATGGTCTTTTTTGTTTCTTGGTACATGGACACATCGTGCCATGCAACGTCTTCAGAAGTTTTCCAACGTTCACTTCCTGCATCCCCAATCACAGGAAAAAATGGCCGAATACGTGCGTCAATTTGACGTTTGCCTTTCGTTACAGACACCCCTTTCCTCTCCCCAAGACCCACTCACACTGCGAATGCTTGAATATCTCTCTACAGGCCGTCCCATCGTGGCCTGCCTCTACCCCAATGAAATCGAATATTTTCCAGACGTTGTCTATTCCTCTTACAATCCTCAAGAATTTATCACCCTTTGTGCCCGTGCACTAGAGGAGCAGACGACTTGGTTTGCAGATCGGCGGCGCGTTTATGGAAGCGCCGCCGATTGGAACATTCGCGTTGCGGAAATGGTGCGTTTGATGGAGATCAACGGCATGTTATAAAAAAGAAATAAGCTGGTCAGCATTGGCTGACCAGCTTATTTCTTTCCATAACACATAGGGTGTCACGTATTTTTATCTGTATCACGCATAACCTTTAGATTCCCAATCTTCTGGCCTCTTTTCTCCAGCTCTTCTAATACGTCATCCAATGCAATTCCCTGCTGCGCCATCATCACCATGAGATGATACAACAGATCGGAAATCTCCATTACCGTTTCTGCATTGTCGCCGTTTTTGGCGGCGATGATGGTCTCTGCGCATTCCTCGCCCACTTTTTTTAAAATCTTATCCAACCCTTTGTCAAATAAATAGCAGGTGTAAGACCCTTCTTGTTTTTGGGTCTTTCGATCCAAAACAACTTCATATAGCAACTCCAACGGGTGCGCCATGTTCATTCCTCCTCCGTGATCACATTGAAAAAGCACGACCTGCGGCCTGTGTGACAAGTCGGTCCATCTGGCTTGCATAGATATAGAAGCGTGTCCGTATCACAATCCGTCACCACTTTTTTTACATGCAAAAAATGACCGGAACTCTCCCCTTTGTTCCATAGGCAATTGCGGCTACGGCTCCAAAACCATGCCGTCTTTGTCTCCAGGGTCAGTTCCACTGCCTCCCGATTGGTAAAGCCCAGCATCAGCACTTCCAATGTCTCATAATCTTGAATAATCACCGGGATCAATTCTGATTTTTGAAATAGCAGATCCAGATTCAACATCGTTCCTCCTCTATTTGGACCATCTCACAGGAATCTGTTTCCCCCGCAAAAAGTCCTTCACTTCTCCCACCGTCAGTTCCCCAAAGTGAAACAGGGAGGCTGCCAAGGCTGCATCGGCATCGGCCTGCTCAAATACATCCGCAAAATGCTGTAAATTACCGCAGCCACCGGAGGCAATGACGGGGATATTCACCGCCTGCGTGACGGCCTTTGTCATTTCCAAGTCAAACCCCGCCTTCGTGCCGTCGGCGTCCATAGATGTAAGCAAAATTTCTCCCGCACCCAGGCGTTCCCCTTCTTTGGCCCATTCCACAGCATCCAGCCCTGTGGGCGTGCGTCCACCGGTGGTCACCACTTCAAAGCTGCCATCTGCTCGTTTCCGGGCATCGATGGCCAATACGACACATTGGCTCCCGAACCGCTCTGCCGCCTTTTTGATCAAACTTTTGTCTTTTACGGCTGCGGAATTGACGGAAATCTTGTCCGCCCCTGCCCGCAGCAGCTCCTGAAAATCTTCCAATGTACGAATGCCACCGCCCACAGTCAACGGCACGAACACCTGTTGAGCTGTTCGCCGCACCACATCTGCCACCGTGTCTCGATTTTCGTAAGTAGCGGTGATATCCAAAAAGACAATTTCATCCGCGCCAGCATTGCTGTAATACGTTGCCAGCTCCACCGGGTCGCCTGCGTCCCGGATGTTGACGAAATTAACTCCTTTCACCACACGGCCGTTCTTCACGTCCAAACAGGGAATAATCCTTTTTGCGTGCATCTCAGTTCTCCTTTTTATGGCTGGGCGCAAACGGAAACTGCTTCTGCCAGGTCAATGGTGCCGGCATAATATGCCTTTCCAATGATGGCTCCGCCCATGCCGTCCGCTTTCAATCGTTTGATGTCCTCCACAGTTGTCACGCCACCACTGGCCACAATACCACAGGAAACTGCCTTTCTTAGCGCGAGAAGGGATTCGAACGATGGGCCTCTTTGCATTCCATCGTTTGCAATGTCTGTAAATATAATTCCCTTTACACCGATTTTTTCCATGGATTTGGCAAATTCCAAGTAGTTAACTCCTGCATTTTCTGTCCAACCGGCGGTACGCACCAAGCCATCTTTGGCATCAATTCCTACGGCAATCCGGTCTCCATATTTCCCCACGGCTTCTCTCACAAATGCAGGGTTTGATACGGCGGCGGAGCCGATGACCATGCGCCAAACGCCCATTTGATCCGCCGCGTCCAGATCCGCCATGCTGCGCATGCCGCCACCCAACTCGACCTTCAGCCCGGTCGCTTCGATCACGGCACGTACAATGACATCATTTTGACGGATACCGTCTTTTGCCCCATCCAGATCCACCATATGGATATGGGTTGCGCCAGCATCTTGAAATGCTTTGGCAACTGCCACCGGGTCTTCCGCCACCTGGTGGGCAGTGGAAAACTCTCCTTGGTAAAGACGGACGCACACACCGTCCTTTAAATCAATGGCCGGCAACACAATCATTTTATCAACTCCCCAAAGTTTTTCAAAATGGCAAGGCCTGTTTCGCCGCTTTTTTCCGGATGAAACTGACAGCCGAATACCATGCCCCGGCCAACCGCCGCCACCACATTTGTCCCATAATACGTCTCTGCAATCACGTCTTCCGAAAAAGCTGTCTGGCCTGCAAAGGTATGGACAAAATAGACATACATCTCTTCCGGCAAGTTTTGAAAAAGTGG
>JAQWCP010000243.1 GCA_028705905.1 Oscillospiraceae bacterium | reverse complement strand
GCAAAGGAAGCGGCCGCAAAACAGGAGAAAACGCCGTCTGCCCCCGCTTATACCAGCGAGGAGATTGCAAAGGAGCTGGAATGCAATTCTCCGTTTCCTGCCCTGGTGCAGGAAACACAGCGGCGGTTGGGTCGGGTTCTCACCACCGCGGATCTGAAGATTTTATTTGGATTATATGACTATTTGAATTTACCGGTGGAGATCCTTTCGCTTCTGATCACCTACTGTTCCGAGGAAAATGCGCGACAGGCGGGGGGCAGCACGAATCGGCCGTTGCGGATGCGCCAGGTGGAACGGGAAGCATATCGCTGGAAACGGCAGGGGGTGGACACGCTGGACAAAGCCGTGGAGCACCTGAAATATCTGTCCTTGCGGCGGGCCAAATATGGGGAAATTTTTCAAATTTTGCAGCTGGAAGCCAGAGCCCCTTCCCCTTCAGAGCAGGCGTATCTGGATGGCTTTCTGGACATGGGGTTTCCCATGGAAGCCATCGGTCTGGCATACGATAAAACCATGTTGCAGACGGGCAGCTTAAAATGGCCTTATCTCAACTCCATTTTAAAGCGGTGGCACCAGAAAAATTTACATACGCTGGAAGAAATAAAGTCCGGGGATGGAATGGAAAAGCCGAAAAAACAACCAGATGCACCTGTGTCTTCTCAAATGAAACCGCAGGATCGGGAGGCCATTGAGTGGATGAAAGAATTGGTGCGCCGGCAAAAGAGGGACGAATGACGGTAAGGAGGAGACACCATGGCATATGATGGAAAAATTTTACGCCGGGCGCTGAAACGGCGACGTGCGCAGCGGGACCATTGGGAAGAGACTCAAATGCAGCGGCGGCAGACCATCTATCAAAATGTCCCGCGGCTACAGGAAATTGACCAATTGCTGCGCCAGACCATGTTTCAGGTGATGAAAGAGGTGCTTTCCACAGGAGGAAATCCAACAGAAAGCATGAACGCCATCCGGTTGAAAAACCGGGCGTTGCAGGAAGAGCAGCGACAATTGCTGCAACGGCATGGATATCCTGTGGATGCACTGGACGACGTGCCCGCCTGCAAATATTGTAATGACACGGGATATTGCGGGGCCACGCCATGCACATGCCTCAAGGAGCTATATACCCAGGAACAGATCAAAGAGCTGTCAAAGCTGCTTCAATTGGGGGAGCAGTCCTTTGACGCATTTTCCTTAGAAGTATATGATAGCCAGAAATGGCCAGGAAAAGGCATTTCCCCGCGAGAAAACATGGAATTGATCTATGAAATTTGTCTGGGATATGCCAGAAAATTTGAAAAATATTATTTCAACAACTTATTTCTCAGCGGGGGGACAGGATTGGGGAAAACCTTCTTATCCGCCTGTATTGCAAAGGAAGTTTCAGAGAAGGGATTTTCCGTGGTATACGATACAGCCACCCAGATCCTAGCTCAATTTGAAACACAAAAGTTTTCCAAAGACTTCGAAGAAGGGCAAGCGGCCGGAGAAGAGGTCAAACGGTATTTGCATTGTGATTTATTGATTGTGGATGACTTGGGGTCTGAGCTGACCACGCCTTTTGTGCAGTCTGCGCTCTACACGTTGATCAACAGCCGTTTGGACGGAACCCATCATACCGTGATCAGTTCCAATTTATCCCTCCAAGAATTAAAAAACCGATATTCCGCCCCGATCTATTCCCGGGTTGCAGGAGAATATCGAACCCTGTTATTTTTTGGGGACGATGTTCGGATGCAAACGGGGAAGCTGCAAAAATAATTCCATTTGGGACAAATTGAGACAAACATTTTGTCTCAGTCTGCACATCCAGCCTCATAGAGATGATTTGTTTGCATTACCATGGAAATAAAGCTTGCCCCTCGACGGGATTCTCTTTTATTTTTTCCTGAAAATGGTAAACTAAATCATAGAGTTTCTAATAGGAGGGACAGGGATGGCGCTGAGAAAAAAACAGGGCATTTGGGAGACGGCACGGGTATTCTTTTTGCCGGTAGAGCAGATTGTGCCAAATCCAGCGCAGCCCCGCAAGAAATTCTCTCCCCAGGGGTTGGACGAGCTGGCGGAGAGCATTCAAGAGCATGGTATTTTACAGCCATTGACGGTGCGCCGCACAGGAAGCGGGTATGAACTGATTTCCGGAGAGCGGCGGCTGCGTTCGGCCAAGCAAGTGGGACTGCGTGAAGTTCCTTGTTTGATTGCAGGGGTAGATGAAGAAGAATCTTCTTTGCTGGCTCTGGTGGAAAATTTGCAGAGACGTGACCTAAACTTTATGGAAGAAGCAGAGGCGATTGCCAGGCTAATCCGGCTCTATGGGTTTTCCCAGGAAGAGGCGGCACAGAAAATTGGAAAATCCCAATCGGCGGTGGCCAACAAGCTGCGGTTGCTGCGGCTTTCTCCTCAAGTGATCCAGACCTTGCAGGAGTATCAGTTGACAGAGCGGCACGCCAGGGCGCTGTTGCGGATGGAAGAGGAGGAAAAAAGGCTGGCTGTATTGGGACACATCACCCAGCATGGTCTGAATGTGGCGCAAACAGAAGCGTATATCGAATCTATTCTGGCAGGCCCGGAAGCGACACCGGTGGTCGTCCCCACAAAAGCGCGAAAGCGGAGTGCGTTTGTCATTAAGGATGTCCGATTTTTCCTCAATTCCATCACAAGGGGAATGCGAATGATGAAGAGTGCGGGGGTGGATGCGGAATATGGGAAAACGGAAACGGAAGAAGATATTTTGCTCACAATCCGCATTCCAAAGCGAGGAACCTCAAAATAGAAAAAAAGGGTCCGAATGTTTCACGTGAAACATTCGGACCCTTTTTTATGAGCGCCAAGGGCGGCTTCATTGTTTCACGTGAAACGGTCTTTCACAAGTTTTTATTGAAATACAAAAGTGATGTGCTATAATGAAAGGCACCGTGAGAGAAAAAATAGAAAAATCAGGAGGAGGAATTGGTTTGACAAAACGAATTGCAATCGTCAATCAAAAAGGCGGGGTAGGAAAGACCACCACATGTGTCAGCTTAACCGCGGCGTTGCAAGCAGCAGGCGCCAGAACATTGCTTTGCGATTTTGACCCACAAGCAAATTCCACCTCCGGAATGGGTATAGACAAAGACACTTCTCCCAATATTTACGATGTTATTATGGGCGGCACGCCCTGTGGAGAAGCAATTGTGAAGACAGATTGGGGCGATGTATTGCCGGGCCACAAAGGGTTGGCGGGTGCCGGGATCGAGATGATCTCCATGGAACGGCGGGAATATCTGCTGCAACAGACCATTGATCAGGTGAAAGACGCCTATGATTATATATTCATTGACTGTCCACCCTCATTGGAACTGCTGACGCTGAATGCACTTTGCGCAGCGGACACCATCCTTGTTCCAGTGCAATGTGAATATTACGCATTGGAAGGTTTGTCAGATTTGATGGGGACGGTTCGCATTGTCAAGCGGTCT
>JAQWCP010000242.1 GCA_028705905.1 Oscillospiraceae bacterium | reverse complement strand
TTCGCGGAGAGCGCCCGGTCCAACCAGACGGCCGCCACGTCAATGGCTTGATATAAATTGTCCTTCTCGCTCTTTTTCACCACCCGATCCCGGGATTTCAAATTGGGATCTGTGAGTTGCAGCTGAACAAAAACACGGGAAGCGACGTTCAGATCACCCACTGGTTTTTGCTCCAACACGTGCAAAAGGATGATATAAGGATCTGCCATGCTTCCGTAATAAATAATATTGTCTTTCCGACGCAAGGGCCGCCCTTTGTACATCAAGGGCAGTTCCTTTTGTGTTTTTTGATTTGTCATATGAGACTCCTTTATTGCACAGGCTAAACCACCTGTTTGTTTTTTGTTACCAAATTGTAACACGTTTGTAGTGCATCTGTCAATTGTTTTCTGGAAACAAAAACAAGGGACCACAAAAAAAGAAGGAAAATACCCTTCAAATAGATGCTTTTTCAACAAATTACATACAAAATAGAGGGGGAACGACAGAAGAAAACACAAGAAATGGGGGAAAATAAAAATTTCCGCATGGTGACACCATGCGGAAATAAAATGTGAAATTGGCATCCACAGGGGCGTTCCCCCCGTTTATTTCGGCGTTCGTTTGGAACAACCCTGGGCACAGCTTCCGCAGTCGCCACTACAGGTCTCACCCTTTGCCATCCGTTTGAGATGCCGTATGACAATATAAATTGCCCAGAGAACAAGAACAGCCACCAAAATGTAGACAAGGTATTCCATGCTCTCACCCCAATCCCAAGAGAAGTCCCCCCTGATAGACCAAAAGGGAAACCACATATGCCACAAGGAGCTGCCATCCCATGGAGAACAAAGTCCACTTGGTGCTGTTCAGCTCCCGCCGCATGGTTGCCACTGCGGCCACACAGGGGACATATAGAAGCACGAAGACCAGAAATGAAAACGCTGAAAGAGGTGTAAACGTAGTGGATAGTGCAGTTGCGATGGCGCCGCCGCCATCCAGTGTGGAGAAGCCATAAAACAGCGCCATGGAAGAGACCACGGCCTCTTTTGCCACAAAGCCGGTTAACAGGGCCACGGCGGCCTGCCATGCGCCAAACCCCACAGGAACTAGGGCAGGGGCCAGGAAAGAGCCAATTTGGCCTAACATGCTGTGAACACTGTCTTCTACCATTTGTAGCCGGAAGTCAAAGGACTGCAGGAACCACAAAATGATGCTCATGGCCAGAATCAGTGTGCCAGCCTTCACCAAAAATCCCCGCACCCGCTCCCAAACGTGAAGGAGCGTATTTTTCAACGTGGGCAACCGGTAGGGCGGCAATTCTAAAACAAAGGGGGCGGGATCGCCGTGGAACAGAGTTTTTTTAAAAATCAAGCCGGAGACAATGGCCATGACGAGCCCGATGACATACAGAGAAAAGATGATCACACCCCCCCACTGGGGGAAAAAGGCGGTTGTGATGATCCCGTACACCGGGAGACGGGCGGAGCAGCTCATAAATGGAATCAGGAAAATGGTCATCCGCCGGTCTTTTTCATTTTCCATAGTACGGGCACCCATCAAAGCCGGAACGGTACAGCCAAACCCCATGAGCATGGGAATGAAAGCTTTACCAGATAGGCCAAAGTGCCGCAGAAGCCTGTCCATAATAAACGCCGCCCGGGACATATATCCGGAATCTTCTAACAGAGAGAGAAACAGAAACAAAAGGGCAATCTGCGGTAAAAAGGTTAAGACGCCCCCCACGCCAGAGATCATCCCGTCTACGACCAGGCTGATGACCCAGGGAACCACACCCCAGGCGGTGAGGAGAGATTGCACCCAGGTGGCAAATAGGCCATTGACCAGGTAATCCACCCCATCAGACAAGAGAGAACCAACAGGACCAAATGTGATGGCGAACACCAGCAACATCATCATTAGAAAAATGGGGATCGCAAACCATTTGTGGGTGACCATACTGTCAATCTGGAACGAAAGGGAAACGGCATCCCGCTTGTCCCCCCGCTGGATGGAATTTTTCACAACCCGCTCGATGAAGCGGTACCGGCTATCTGCGATGAGGGTTTCCCGGTCACCCAAGGAACTGGACGCTTCATATTCCTCTGCAATCTGCTCCACCTTTTGTGCCGTTTCCAAGTCCAGCTGCAGCGATTTTTCCACCAGGGCGTCTCCTTCCAGCAGTTTGATGGAGGTCCAGTGGGCAGGCAGATGGGCCGCATATGCATGGTCATGCACCAGCTCGCCCATCCGGTGGTGGATGGCATGGGTGAATGCGTCGTATAAATCATCCGGCTCCAAGGTCACGCCCACATGCATCTGGCGGTGGGCATCAGAGAGGAGTTTTTGCAAATTTTTGCCGGATCGGGCGGAGATGGGAACCACGGGAACACCAAGCTGATTTGAGAGCAGGTCATAGGCGATGTGATCCCCCCGCTTTTCGATCTCGTCCATAAAGTTGACGGCGACAACCGTGGGAAGTTCCAGCTCCAAAAGCTGAATGGTCAAATATAAATTCCGCTCAATGTTGGTTCCGTCTATGATATTGATGATGGCATCTGGCTTTTCTTCAATGATAAAATTACGGGATACGATCTCTTCCATGGAATAGGGAGAGAGGGAGTAGATCCCGGGCAAATCCACAATGGTAACCGCATTTCCGTCGATGGTTGCTTTTCCCTCTTTTTTCTCGACGGTCACGCCAGGCCAGTTGCCCACATACTGATTGGAACCGGTGAGTGCGTTGAATAACGTGGTTTTTCCGCTGTTTGGATTGCCCACCAAAGCAATTTTCATTTCCCGCTGGTCGTGGTGGGCGTAGGACGGCGTTTGATGGTGAGCCATTTGTTCATGGCCGTGGTCTTCCCGCATCCGGCGCAGCACCGACTCGTCGGGAATCCGTTGGATCATAGAAATGGAGGGGGGCTTCTTTTTTTCCGTTTCTGTCAGCTCGGTGGGACAAACGAGAATTTGGCTGGCATCTTCCCGACGAAGAGACAGCTCGTATCCACGTAAGTTAACCTCGATGGGATCGCCAAACGGCGCGATTTTCCGTACGGAAACTTTTGTCCCCGGAGTAAGCCCCATGTCAATCAGACGCCGCCGCACCGGGCCGCGCCGGGTTCCAACGTGGGTGATGATGGCGTCCGTGCCGGGTGCCATGAGATTCAATGTTTTTTGCGCCGTTGATGTTCCGTTCCCATTCAAATACTTCACTTCCTTAAACGAAAGGTTCTTTCCCCAATCATTGCATAGTATATGCGCTTATGGGGCAGATTGCAAGGAAAAGGTGGGAAAGAAGCCGAAAAGTTATTGGCCGGAAAGGGCGTATTTGGCGGCCAGGGCAGAGGCATATGTAATCATTTGCATGCAGCTGCGTTTCCGCTCTTTCCCTTCAAAATCCCCATGAGAATTGGTCAGTTCATGACAGGTGATCGAGCCGTATTGGCCGATAAACTCTTCCACCATCGAGCGGAAAATG
>JAQWCP010000241.1 GCA_028705905.1 Oscillospiraceae bacterium | reverse complement strand
GTGATGATTGACAGCGCTGTTTTGCCCGGCGAGATTTTGATCAGTCGCGTGGACGACATTGAAAGCGCTGCAAAAGACGGAAGTTCCGTCGGTACCCGCCTGCTCCATGCCATGGGCAACGTCTACGCCAAAACGTATTACAAACGATCTGCCCAAACCCTCCTCACTTCCAATGCAAAATCTTACACAGGAGAACACAAAAGCCACTTTTCTCTGCTTTTGGGGGAATCAAGGATAAATTTTCATACAAACAGTAGAATTTCCTATGACAATTATGATAAAATAGAAACAATACGTTGGCTTACTTTGCCTTTTGGCCTTACCTTTCCTCTGGGCCTGCAAATCGAGACGTATACAGAGTATGCACTGCAGGAAGCAAATGTAAACCAAGCTTCGGCGGAAGCATATTTGCAATCCGCTTTGCTGGCCAGCGTGAAAGAAGAGATGGGAGAAGGCAAATTGTTAAGCCATAGCTTTGAATCGGAAGCAAAAAACGGTGTGCTCACGGTCACACTGCTCTGCGAATGTGAAGAGCAAATCGGGGAAATCATCGAGCTGCCGGTAGAAAATACCGCCGAAGAAACGCCGTAACACTTGTTTTTGGCATCTTGGCTCCGTTCCTTGGCGGGGATAAACACAAAGAAAAAGATTGATATAAAAGGGGGAAGCGCGGTCTGCGCGGAACGTGAATGACAGAACAAACCATCAGTTTGGAACGTATGGAATACGCCATTGATATTTTTGGTTCCTTTGATGAAAATATCCGCATTCTGGAGCAGGATTTGGACGTCAAAGTGGTAAACCGGGACGCAGAATTGAAAATTTCAGGAGAAGCGGAAAATGTAATGCAGGCGGTCAAAGTGGCAGAGGGACTTTTGTCCCTCTCCGCCCGAGGTGAGCCAATCCATGAGCAAAATGTTAGATATGTCATCGATCTGGTCAAGCAAGGCCAGTGGGAAAAAATTGCGGAACTGGGCGGCGATGTGATCTGTATCACTGCCAAAGGGAAGCCCATCCGGGCAAAAACCATCGGCCAGAAGCAATATGCCGCCGCCATTCAGAACAACGTGGTCACTTTGGGCGTTGGCCCCGCCGGCACCGGCAAGACGTATCTTGCCGTGGCTGCTGCCGTTGCGGCGTTCCGCCAAAAGCAAGTCAATCGCATCATTTTGACCCGGCCCGCTGTGGAGGCGGGAGAGCGGTTGGGCTTTCTTCCCGGCGATTTGCAGAGTAAAGTAGACCCCTACCTCCGCCCGCTGTATGACGCGCTGTTTGAGATGATGGGCCCGGAGAGTTATGCCAAATACTTGGAGCGGGGCAATATCGAAGTGGCCCCTCTCGCCTATATGCGGGGACGCACCCTGGATGACTCGTTCATCATTTTGGATGAGGCTCAGAACACCTCCCGGGAGCAGATGAAGATGTTTTTGACACGCCTGGGATTTGGCTCCAAAATTGTCATCACAGGCGACATCACCCAGATTGACCTGCCCACTGACAAAGTCAGCGGCCTCAAAGAGGCCATGCGAGTTTTGCGAAATGTGGAGGGCGTGGCTCAATGCCTTTTGACAGAGAGCGACGTGGTGCGCCACGTCATGGTGCAGCGGATCATCAAGGCATATGAATCATATGAAGCAGAACGCACGCAGCGGCGGCAGAAAGGAGTAAAATGAAACATCTGATCTCCATTCGATACGAAACCCCAGCAGAGGACAAGCGAACCCTCACCCAGCTGATGAAAAATTGTATTACAGAGGCGCTTTCTCAAGAGCATGTGCTCGTACCCTGCGAAATCAATGTGTTGCTTACAGATGATACCGGCATCCAACTCCTCAATTTACAGCAGCGGGACATTGATGCGCCAACAGATGTCCTCTCCTTCCCCATGTTCAACCTCGTCCCCGGTGCATTTGACCCAGATGGTCTCTGCGACGTAGGCAATGGTCGCCTTCCTTTGGGTGACATGGCCATTTCGCTGCCCCGTGCCAGAGTTCAAGCGGAAGAATACGGCCACTCTCTAGGGAGAGAGCTGGGCTTTCTCACGGTGCATTCCATTTTGCACCTTCTGGGGTACGACCATATGGACGATGGCCCGCAAAAAGCTCACATGCGGGAACACGAGGAAGCGATTTTGTCCCAATTGGGTCTCACCCGGGACAGTGGCTCTCAAAGATAATAAAGATAATAATGGAAGGGGAAAATCCTCCCTGCAGGAGAACGGATATGAGACTGAATTTATTTTTCAAAGGGTTTTATTATGCCGGCCGGGGGATCAAAACCGCTGTCCAGCAGGAACGCAATCTTCGCATCCACTTGGCAGCGGCATTTTATGTCGCGTCGGCGGGTCTGTTGGCAGAATTTGACGGTCTGCGGCTGGCTGTTTTGTGTCTCTGCTTCGGCCTGGTCCCGGCTGCGGAGCTGATGAACACCGCTGTGGAGCGGGCCTGCGACGCGGCGGACCAGGAGCCGAATCCTTTGATCCGAGTGGCCAAAGACACCGCCGCTGGGGGTGTCTTGGTGACGGCCATTGCCTCTGTCTTGGTCGGTGTCTGCCTTTTTGCCTCAGGCCCTGTATGGCAAACCATCTGGGAAAATCTAGTCTCCATCCCTGTTATATGGATTTTTCTTCTGCTCTCTGTCCCCTTGTTCTTTCTCTGGATCATCCGTCCCCCTGCCGGGCGACATTGATAAAGAACACCATACCAGTTCAACGCGAATCAAATCGTGGATTAAGCGAAAGGAATTTACGTTTCATATGAACATTCAGAAAACGGCCATGGTCTCCATCGTCGGGCGGCCTAACGTGGGGAAATCTACCCTCACCAACGCCCTGGTGGGTGACAAAGTGGCGATCACCTCCAACAAACCTCAGACCACCCGAACCAGAATCTGCGGCATCCTGAACCGGGACGGCATCCAGTATGTTTTAATGGACACTCCGGGTCTGCACAAGCCTCGTTCCCGTCTGGGCGACTATATGGTAAAAGTAGTGCAGGAGAGCGTCTCCGACGTAGATGCTGTCCTCCTTCTAGTGGAGCCGGTGGAGCGGATTGGCCCGCCGGAGCAGGCCCTGATCACGCGGCTGAAGGAGACAAATCTGCCCTGTATTCTGGTCATCAATAAAATCGACACGGTGAAAAAAGAGACCTTGCTCTCTGTGATCGCCCTCTACCAGACAGCCCATGACTTTCAGGCGGTGGTACCCATCTCCGCCCGGGAGGGACAGGGGCTGGATCTGTTGTTGAAGGAGCTGTCTCAATTCGCCGTGGAAGGCCATCAGCTTTTCCCAGATGACATGACGTCAGATCAGCCGGAGCGGCAGATCGTGGCTGAGATCGTGCGGGAAAAGATGCTTCTTTGCCTGGACCGAGAAGTGCCCCACGGCGCCGCCGTGGAAGTGACCCGTTTTACCGAGCGGGACAACGGCATCATCGACCTGGATGTAACCATTTACTGCGAGAAAAACAGC
>JAQWCP010000240.1 GCA_028705905.1 Oscillospiraceae bacterium | reverse complement strand
TACCATATGGCGCAAAATGGCGTCAACTATAACCCCGAGTGGCCGATCCGCGTGAACATTGACCATATCTTAGGCGATCCGGAAAATATGGAGCGCATCCCCGAAGAGGTACGCTCTGCAAGAAATCTGCCGCTTCTCTTGGAAACGGCTGTCGAACTGGCTCGGAGGAAGGCGGTGGTGGAGCCGAGCATTGTGGTACCGCAAGGCTACCAAGGACGTGTGCAGTATTTACTGCCGATCTGCCTGACCGACATGGATCAGCCAGACATCGCAATGACTCTCTCAATTATGGACGGGTATTACTTGGGCAACACATGTTTGACCCTTGAGATGGCATATCTGAACGCACGATTGCTGGCCAAACCCGTCGCGTCGTGGCTGACGGCGCTTATCGAATAAACGGAACGGAGGCGGCATCTGTGCAACGCTGTTTGTTACAGAACTCTTGGAGTATGCCGTCGAAGTGTGACCGTTTACAAATCAAACAGTCATTAGGCGGCTTGTATTTATCAAAATAAAAGCCGCCGTTTTTATGAAAAAATAGGATAACGGTGGGTGTATTAAATGCGCCCTTTTTGACGGCGGCACCGTGGAGGTGGCCGCCGTGCGTTGTTTTTGCAAGCGACAGGAAAGGACACGATGTAACAGAATAACAAACGAAGCGCGGAGTTTAACCACGGGGTTAAGCTCCGCGCTTTTTTTGTTGCGGAAAAGCTCATTTTCTGCTGAATTAGCGCCCTATCGCGCCCGGCCTCCCCCTCTTTCACTTTCTTTGGATTTTTCAAAAAAAAGTGAAAGCGAGAGAGGTCAATGAAAAAAGAATACTACATAACCATCGACGGCAAGGATGTACCGGTCACCGAAGAGGTTTACCGCGCCTTCAAGCGCCCGGCGTGGACGGAGCGCAAGCGCAGGGAGATTCGTTCCGAAAACGAGCGTTCCCTTGAGGCGTTCACGGACGACGGTTTCGATATTCCCTCCGAGCAGGCGCTCGTGGATGAGCTTGTGGAGGACAAGCTGTTACTGGACATGCTGTCCAACGCACTATTGGAACTGACGGACGATGAGCGTGATCTCATCAACGCCTTGTTCTACGAAGAGAAGTCGGAGCGCGAATTATCTAAGGATACCGGCGTTCCGCATCCTACGATACACAGCCGTAAAGTTTCTGTCCTGCAGAAGCTGAAAAGGCTTCTCGAAGAAAAATTATAACTTTTTTCGGGAAAACGTCAAGCACCCGCCCCCTTACTTTCCTTTGGATTGTGAGGGGGCTTTTCTTTTTATCCCCCGGTAGGTGCGGAAAGGGAGGTGAATTTTCATGAGCGAGAATCTGCACACCGCGCTGCGGCAGGGGCAGGAATCGGAAACAACGGACGAGATCATCGGCGTTCTCACCGCGATCAGCGTGGTGTCGAAGCGTCTGGCAAAACGGCTGACTCTGCTGGAACAGCGGTCGGCAGAGAAAGAAGGTGCGAAGACAGATGGAAAGCATACACCAATATCCACCCATGGCGATTAAGGCTGCTCCGTATCAACACCAGCGCGCCGCCTATGAATTCGCCTGCAGGCTGTTCGGCCTGAAAGAAGGAGGCGATGCACAAATTTCCATAAGCAGTCGCGGTATCGCACTTCTTATGGAAATGTAGCTTGGGTACAGGCAAGACCATCACCAGCATCGCCATCGCTGGCGCACTGTACCTGAAGAACAAAATCCGCAGAGTTTTGGTGGTGGCTCCGCTCTCCATCCTCAGTGTGTGGGATGAGGAATTCGCCAAGTTCGCGGATTTCGATTATGTGCTGGCGGTTCTATCCGGCACCGGTTCCCAGAAGGCCGATACCCTGCGCCATATGCGGGGTTCCCCACCGCACGGATTAGCCACCCTGCAGGTGGCCGTGGTGAACTATGAATCGGCGTGGCGGCTGGAAAAGGAAATCCTCGCGTGGCAGCCCGACCTTGTCATCGCGGACGAAGGTCACAAAATCAAGACCCATAACATCGCCGCGTCCAAGGCCATGCACCGGATCGGCGCAAAGGCGGCTTACCGCCTGCTGCTCACCGGAACGGTCATCACCAATAAAGCCATCGACGTGTTCAGCCAGTACAAATACCTCAACCCGGCGATCTTCGGCCAGAGCTTTTATGTATTCAGAAACCGCTATTTTGATATGACCGGCTACGGCAGCCACACGCCGGTGCTCAAGCGGTCGATGGAGCAAGACCTCATGAGACGGCTGCACTGCATCGCGTTTCGCGCGACCAAGTCCGAGTGCCTCGATCTGCCGGAAACCACCGACATCGTGCGCTATGTGGAACTGGAGCCTGCGGCGGCGAAAATCTACCGCGACTTGGTGAAGGACTCCTACGCCGAGCTCGGCCAGAGCGAGGTGACGGTGACCAATATCCTCACCCGGCTGCTCCGGCTCTCGCAGCTCACGGGCGGTTTCATCGGGGACGACGAGGGCAACACGCCCCAGCGGATCAGCACGGCGAAACAGGCAGCGCTGGAGGATATCGTCGAAGAGGCGCTGCAGGAGGGCAAAAAGCTGGTGATCATCGCCCGGTTTATTCCGGAGATCAAGGCCATCTGCAAGCTGCTGGAAAAGCAGGGCGTGAATTATTCCTGCATCATGGGCGGCGTGAAAGACCGGGACACACAGGTATTGGCGTTCCAGAACGATCCGCAGACACAGGTCTTTGTCGGGCAGATCGCCACGGCTGGTCTCGGCATCACGCTCACCGCCGCCAGTACCATGGTTTTTTACAGCGAGGATTACAGCATGAGCAACTTTGAACAGGCGAAGGCGCGCATCCACCGTGTCGGGCAGAAGGAAAACTGCGCCTACATTTATCTTGTGGCCAAAGGCACGGTGGATGAAAAGGTACTGGCGGCGCTGTGCAGCAAGGCGGACTTGGCGCGGACGCTGGTGGACGATTACCGGCACGGACTGAACCCATTTAACTGAAACGAGGCGTTTTGAAATGAAGAAAATCAAGTGCAAGGTATGCGGGACACGTTTCGTGGGTACCAAGGAAGCTCTGTACCTCGCAACCGAGAAAACCGCCGTTTTGACTGCGCTGACCACACCGGCAAAGGCGTTTGAGTGTTTCGACTGCCCCAAATGCGGCTGTCAGAATGCGGTCAATGTCCGGATGGCGGCGGTCATGGATTCCGGCGACGAGGAGGACGAGGCCGATGGATAGCGAGAAAATGTTTGAACTGGCAGATAAGCTGAAAAATCTGCGCGAGCAAAAGGCTGACACAGAAGCGCTCCTCAAGGAATTGGGCGAGCAGATCGACGAGACCGATTATCGGCTCTCGGAGATAATGGCGGAGACGGAGACTCAGAATTTCACCCGCTCCGGCACCATGTTTTGCCTGACCACCAAGACCCGCGCATCGGCGGTTGCCGGTTCCAAGGAGGGGCTCTACTCCGCGCTCCGGCAGCAGGGCTTCGGTGAATTGGTGTACGAG
>JAQWCP010000239.1 GCA_028705905.1 Oscillospiraceae bacterium | reverse complement strand
GTAATCGCTCATGGGCTTTACAGTGACGGAAATCTGCTGATGGCCCACGAAGTTGGCGCTGGGAAAACCTACGCTGCTATTGGCCTTGGCTATGAAATGAAGCGGCTGGGTGCAGTCCATAAGCCCCTGTATGCCGTGCCAAATCACCTTGTAGGCGAGTGGGCAGCTCACTATATGAAGATGTATCCCAATGCCAATATTTTGGTGGCGGAGAAAAAGGATTTTGAGCGAAAGAACCGCCGTCGCTTTGTCAGCAGGATTGCCACCGGCGAGTATGACGCCATCATCGTGGGGCACAGCAGCTTTGAACTCATCGGCCTATCGAGAGAACGCCAGCTTGCGGCTATGGAGTCGGAAATGGCGGCTATTACAGAGGCGATAGCGGAGGTAAAAGCCCGTGACGGTAAGGACTGGACACTCAAACAGATGCAGATTTTCAAGTCTAATCTCCAGTTTCGGTATGATAGGCTGTTCAACGCCGAGAAAAAGGACAATGTTATCAACTTTGAGGAATTGGGCGTAGACGCCCTGATTGTGGATGAAGCCCATGCCTATAAAAACAACTTCTCTTACACGAAAATGCGCAACGTGGCCGGAGTTACCGGGGTCAGCAGCCAGCGCGCCATGGATATGCACCAAAAATGCCAGTATATCAATGACCTGAACAATGGTAAAGGCGTGGTTTACCTGACCGGCACGCCGATCTCCAACACCATGGCGGAGTTGTATGTCCTGCAAAAGACCTTGCAGCCATGGGAGCTGGAAAAGCGTGGCCTGCTGATGTTTGACGCATGGGCAAGTACCTTTGGCGTGGTGGAGTCTTCGTTGGAAATCAAGCCGGAGGGCAACGGCTACCAGATGAAAAATCGTTTTGCACGATTTCACAATTTGCCTGAGCTGATGGCAATGTTCCATATGATTGCGGACATTAAAACCGCTGATATGCTGGACTTGCCTACTCCGAAGCTGAAAACCGGCGGTCCACAGGTTATCAAAACGGAATGTACCCCGGAGCAGAAACGCCTTGTTATGGAGTTGGGCGAGCGAGCGGAGAAAATACGCAACGGTCAAGTGGATAGCTCCGAGGATAATTTTCTGAAGCTCACGCTGGAGGCCCGCCTGCTGTCCACCGATCCGAGAGCCATTGACCCGGATTTACCGGATGACCCCAATACGAAGCTCAATGTCTGCGCGCGGAAAGCGGCTGAAATCTACCATGAAACCGCTGATAACCGATTAACCCAGCTTATTTTCTGCGACCAAGGCACGCCCAAGGGTGACGGCAGCTTTAATTTTTACGAGGCTACTAAGGCGGTACTGATTGCACAGGGGGTAAAGCCGGAGGAAATCGCTTTTATTCACGATGCCAAGACGGACGTACAGCGGGAGCAGCTTTTTGAAAAGGTGCGAACCGGTGAAATCCGCATCTTAATGGGCAGCACCGGGAAGATGGGAACCGGCATGAATGTTCAAAATAAGCTGGTGGCGCTCCATCATCTCGATGTGCCGTGGCGACCCTCTGACCTTATTCAGCGCAATGGCCGCATTCTCCGTCAGGGTAACGACAACGAGGAAATTTCTATCTTCAACTACATCACAGAAAATACCTTTGATGCGTACCTGTGGCAGATATTAGAGCAGAAACAGCGGTATATCAGTCAGATTATGACCGGTCGCTCCACCCTCAGAACCTGTGAGGATGTGGACAGCACTATGCTCCAGTATGCCGAATTTAAGGCCCTTGCAACCTCTGACCCAAGAATTAAGGAAAAGATGGAAGCCGATAACGAAATCAGCCGCCTGACAGTGCTGAAATCCGCATGGCAGAGCCAGCGCAATGACCTTCAGTACAAAATAGGAAAACACTATCCAAGTAAGATTGCCGCAACCGAGCGTAAAATAACGGGAATGGAAACTGACCTTTCTACCTACACAGGAAATAAGCCGGCCGAGTTCCAAATGACTATTGACGGCAGGCTCCATAATGAGCGAATCAAGGCTGCGGAACACTTTATGGTCCGTTCTCGCAAGCTGGGGCGGAACACCGGAGATACCCTTGATATGGGCAGCTATGCAGGCTTTCCGATTCGGCTGATACGCCATATGGGAGATGGTGTTGGCATCCAGCTATGCGGCAAATGCACTTATACCACAGACTTGGGCGAGTCGGAGTTGGGGAACATCACCCGTATTGAAAACCGTGCGGAACGTGTGAGCGTGGATTTGGAGGTTGCGAAAGACGAGCTTGTGGATTGGAATCGTCAGCTTGAGGCGGCAAGGCTGGAAAGTGAAAAGCCCTTTACCAGTGAAGAAAAATTGGTACAGTTACAGAGGAAAAAGGTTGAACTTGACCTTGCCTTGGAATTTAAGGACACCCCTGACCCTGTTTTAGAGCCGGATGAGGATAACACAGATGTTATGAATTATGAGCCGGACGGTGAAGACGGTGTGCCTGTCAGAACTGCGCCGCCCTCTGCGCAGCTCACTTTGGAACAGCGGCTGTATCAGAAGCTGGCGGTTTTCGCAAGCCCCATCCTTGAAGGTGAAGCCTATTACATGAAGCTGAAAAGCGAAGGCTTTGAGGATTTGGTGCTGGAGGCCATAGGCGGTGATGAGTACAGCATCGCCCATTATTACAGACAAAATGGCGATTCCATGCGTGACCCTGAGATTACCTTTACCATTGATAAACAGACCTGTTCCATTCACCCTACATCGTTCTTACAGGACGATATCGGGCTTTTTTATGAAACGAACAGTGTACCACCGTCAAGGGTGCGTGATTTGAAGGATTTCATGTCACAGTGGTTTACCAACATCAAGCATCAGGGCTTCGAGCCTGAGAAAGTATCTGTTTACGCATCGGAAAATGATGAGAATGAATTTGAAAGATAGGAGGGATTTTTTGAAACACGATATTTCACCGGAACTGACCGAGCTTTTCAAGAAAAAAGCATCCGTCTTAGGGTATTCCGTTCGTGAAGAAACTGCGGAGCATGACCCACAGCTTCTTTTGACTGCTTTTCGGGATCAGGAGCAAATCTGCAAATTTGAAAAGACCGGCGCCATGCGTTTCAGGCGTGACAGCCCTTTTGTGGAAGAACGGAAAGAGCTTCACAGCCTGCTGTTAGACCTAAAGGAACGCTATGATCTGTATTTGAACGCAAGGCCGCTTGACTGTGAAGGGGTCCGTGATTTTCGGCTGATTTCAGAGTTCGGAAATCATCTTCTTGCCGCCAAGCAGTCCAAGGACAATGAAATCCGCTTTGTCACATGGCAGTACGACTATGACCGCAGCGGCGTGACCCTCGGACATTACTATGAAACCAATTATCAGGGGGCACTCAAGGATTTTACCGTGCGCTCCGGTCTGCTTGACGAAAATCAGCTTTTCACAGAGGAAGAAATGACGGTCTTGTATGCCTCCTGCGTATTTCGTGGACGGAACGATGATGACTTGACTTTTGAAAGTGAAAAGGAATT
>JAQWCP010000238.1 GCA_028705905.1 Oscillospiraceae bacterium | reverse complement strand
AAACATCTGTCCCCGATTTAGTAGTGGCCTTACAACGTTTGTGTGAATGTGTCTATCCACAACTTCCAAACGCTGTAAAGACGAAGAAAAATGTATTCCAGAGGCTTGACGATGGCAATAAATTGTGGCATGACGCAACAGGCCAAGGATATAGCGATTGGATTACGGATGAAGAATACGCTCTATTGAAGAAATGCTTTCAACGAAGACATGTTCTCCAGCACAAAGATGGAATTGTAGATCAGGAATACATAGACAAGAGCGGAGATACCTCATACTTGGTCGGGCAGCATTTAATCATCAACAAAGCGGAAATTATAGTTTATGCTGACATTGTCGTGAAAATTGGCCAGCAAGTAATCGACTTACTTCCTCACAAGACAGAACCGGAGGCGCATGATGAACAAGACAGCGATTAAAAACTTCGCTATTTGGGCGCGGAATAAGCTGATTGCGGATATCAGCTACAAGGCCGGACTGATGGGCATTACGGAAGATGGCGTCAAGTCCGCCCTGCCCCAGTCTACCAAGGATGTGGAGTTCTACGACATCGGCACCAAGGAGCCGTACTCCATCACCGGCAAGGCAATAGCCCAACGCAGGAAGCTGGCGGAGCTGATCGGGCAGAAAGAAAAAGCATCTGATTATCAGACCGCCTATCGCGAGGTCATTGAGGAAGCGGCGTACACCTGGTTCAACCGCCTGATTGCCATCCGGTTTATGGAGGTCAACGACTATCTGCCCTCACGCATCCGGGTGCTGTCCAGCGAGAGCGGCACGAAGCTGGAGCCGGATCTGGTCACCACGCCCTTTGATGCCGAGTTGGGACTGAGCGATTATGAACAGTCCGAGGTTCTCCGCCTTAAGAAAGAGAACAAGGTGGATGAGCTGTTTCAAATGCTGTTTATCCGCCAGTGCAACGAGCTGAATCAAATCTTGCCCAAGCTGTTTGAGCGGACCGCGGACTACACCGAACTGCTGCTGAACGTGTCCGTTACAGATCAGGACGGCGTAGTGTACCGTCTGGTGCATGACATCCCGGAGGACGATTTTAACATCAGCAAGACCGACGAAGGTGGCAAGCCCACCGGTCAGGTGGAGATCATCGGCTGGCTGTATCAGTATTACAACACGGAACCCAAGGACGAAGCCTTTGCGCTGCTGAAAAAGAACGTGAAGATCACCAAAGAGCGCATCCCGGCAGCGACCCAGCTCTTTACGCCGGACTGGATCGTGCGCTACATGGTAGAGAACATCCTTGGTCGCCTGTGGCTGGAAGGGCATCCAAACGATGACCTGAAAGCCGGCTGGAAATACTATCTGGACGAATCCCAACAGGAAGCGGACGTGGAAACTCAGCTTGCGAAAATCTGGGAGGAGTACAAGACTATCCGCCCAGAGGACATTAAAGTGATCGACCCCTGCATGGGCAGCTGGGACATTTTGGTGTACGCCTTTGACGTGCTGATGCAGATTTACGAGAGTGCGGGATATACCCAACGGGATGCGGCAAAGAGCATTCTGGAGCATAACCTCTACGGTCTGGACATTGATGACCGGGCGTTTCAGCTGGCCTATTTTGCAGTGATGATGAAGGCGCGACAGTATAACCGCCGGATTCTGAACGGGGAGACGGACTGCCATGTGTATGCCATTCAGGAGAGCAATACCGTCAGACGCGCGCAGCTAAAATACTTCGGCGCGGATATCAATGACTTGGAGCGCAACAACGCCATGAACCAGATCACCGGCCTGCTGGACACCCTGACGGACGCCAAGGAATACGGCTCCATTTTAAATGTGGAGCCTTGTAACTGGGACTTATTGCGTCGGTTTGCCAGCAAAACCGGTGAGAATGCGCAAATGTCCATGGACTCTATGGGCTTGGAGGAAACCAAAGCGCAGCTGCAAACGCTGATCAACATTGGCGAAGTCATGGCGCAGAAATATCATGTAACCTGTACTAATCCACCTTATATGAGTTCAGGAAATATGGACGACCGACTTCTTAGAATGATAAAGCAAAAGTATCCCTCAGCTAAAAATGATACTTACTCGGCATTCATACTTAGATGCAAAGAAATGACGAAAGCTTCATACTATTACGCAATGATAACAATGCAGGGCTGGATGTTTACGCAACGATTTGAAGACCTGAGGGGCATCTTGTTAAAGGATTCTCTTTGCACTATGCTTCATGTTGGATATAACAGTTTCCCTGAATTGAATTCAAAAATTGCACAAGCGACCACTTTTGTCTTTAATCAGGCACTTATATATGGATATAAAGCAAAGTATTTTGACTTGACCAATCAAATACCGCAAAATGCAAATAAACAAGAAGTGTTTGAAAAAAAGCTATCAGAAAATAAGTATATCTCAATTAGCAATGACAAGTTTAAAAAACTACCGGGTTATCAATTTGCATATTGGGTATCTGAAAACCTTCTAATGGATTTCTGTAATGGCAAACGGTTGGGTGACCTTGCGGCTCCAAGGCAAGGTCTTGCAACAGGAGACAACGACTCATTTTTAAGGATCTGGTTTGAAGTTGCCAACCAAAAGATTGGTCTGGGATATACTTCAACACAAGTATTCCATGAGTCTGGAAACTTGTATGCTCCCTATAATAAAGGCGGAGAATACTGCAAGTGGTATGGTAATAGAGACCTAATAATAAAGTTTGATATGGCAAACTACTCCGTGCTGCAAAGTCAAGGAAACCATTTGCCTTCAAAGCAATACTATTTTTGCGAGTGTGGAACTTGGAGTGCATTGACGACAAGTGGCTTTTCATGTAGATATTGTGAAAATGGATTTGTGTTTGACACAAAGGGATCTTCATGTTTTTGCAATAGTCGAGATGAATTATTTTCTGCTATGGGCTTTTTGAATTCTTGTGTTGCAAACGAGATATTTAAAATGCTTTCGCCTACAGTTGATTATAATGCAGGAACAGTTGCAAATGTACCAATATTAAGGTCCGTAAATGAAACAGCTAATTCAGTTGTTAAAGCCTGCATAGCTTTGTCAAAAATGAATTGGGATTCTTATGAAACCTCATGGGATTTTGAGAGGCATCCTCTGATTCGCTCCCACACTACCGTGGCCGAAGCGTTTCTCGCATGGAATCAGGAATGCGCTGATCGTTTCAACACCCTCAAATCCAACGAAGAAGCCCTCAACCGTATTTTCATCGACGTTTACAGCTTGCAGGACGAGTTGACGCCGGAGGTGGCAGACAAGGACGTCACCATTCGCAAAGCCGATCTGGGACGCGACATCCGCAGCCTGCTCTCCTACGCCGTGGGCTGTATGTTCGGACGGTATTCCCTTGATGTGGACGGCCTTGCCTACGCCGGCGGAGATTGGGACGACTCCAAGTACAGTACCTTCATCCACGATAAGGACAACATCCTGCCCATCACCGACGAGGAGTATTTTGAGGACGATATCGTCGGCCTGTTCTGCGCGTGGCTCAAAAAGGT
>JAQWCP010000237.1 GCA_028705905.1 Oscillospiraceae bacterium | reverse complement strand
CAAGGGGTAGATTATCGCCAGCTTTCCACTGTGACTGCCACGTTAAGCCAAGCGGGCTGTGAGATCGACAGTGGGACAGATCAAGTGCGCATCCGCTGTGATGGCATGCTGCGTGGCGTGCGGCCTGTGCGCACAGCGCCTTACCCAGGGTTTCCAACAGACGCACAAGCGCCGCTGATGGCGGCCCTTGCCAAAAGCAGAGGGACCACTGTATTTGTAGAAAATATTTTTGAAAGCCGTTACCGTCATGTGGCGGAATTGATGCGGATGGGTGCCGACATCCGGGTAGAGGGCCGGGTGGCGGTGGTATGTGGTGTTGAGGCACTGCGCGGCGCCGCGGTGCGCGCCACAGATTTGCGGGGTGGAGCCGCCATGGTTGTGGCCGGCTTGGGTGCAGAAGGCGAGACGCGCATCACCGGGTTGGAGCACATCGACCGCGGGTATCAGGACCTGGAAGAGACACTGCGCGGTTTGGGCGCGGACATCAAGCGAATCGACGTATCTTGACGGAAAGTCAGGTGGAATTTGGGAAGGAGGTGCGGCCGTGGCACAGCGAAAAGAGCAGAATAAGGGGAACAGACCCCAACAGAGGAAGCGCCGGAAACGGCGGAGAGGCAGATTTGGATTTTTGTATCAATTTTTGTGCTTGATCTTGGTTTGTGCCGCCATTGTGGCTGGCTGCATCGTCTTTTTCAAAGCGAACCACATTGAAGTTGTGGGTGCGGAGCGATATACGGCGGAAGAAATTCAGCAGGCGTCCGGGGTGTCGGTGGGAGACAATCTGTTTTTGATCAATAAATTTTCTGTGATTCACCGGCTTTCCCAACGCTTGCCGTATTTGGACGAGGTGGTCATTCGGCGCAAGCTGCCGGACACCTTGGTGGTTACGGTAGAAGAGTGCGTACCGGTGGCGGCAATCGCTTGGGAAGACGGGTATTGGATTATCGACAAGAGGGGAAAGCTGCTGGAAGAGAAAGACAAACCGGAGGGATGCCCGGAACTTCTGGGCCTTTCCATCCTCTCTCCTGTGCAGGGAAGCATCATTACCCTTGCCGCAGATGATCCAAGGAGTGAATCCTACAAAGCGTTGTTTTCTGCTCTGGTGGAGCATGGTTTCGTTCCTCATTTGAAAAAAATCAACCTGTCTGATGAGACGGTCATAGAACTGCAATATGAGGATCGTTTTGTGATCCGCCTGGACGTTGGCTGTGATTACGAACACAAGTTGACTTTTTTGGCCAAGGTGCTGGAATCGCTGCAAAGCAATGAAACAGGTGCCATTGATTTTACAGGAGAGAATCCCCGGTATATTCCCGAAGCAGGGTGATATTTCCAGGAATAAGGCCGAAACAACGGGACAATGTACAAAAGTTTGCAGAAAAAGTGAAGGTAAGTATTGACCTCAAGGGGATTTAAGCATAAAATGAGTGTATATTACTTTCTGAGGGAAAAATAAATTTGAAATTTAATATTCTTTTTCAATATGCAGAACATGGGAGGAAAGTTTAATGGCGTTTGGAGTAGAAACTGGGCCCGACAATGTCGTAACCATTAAAGTGTTGGGAATTGGCGGCGGCGGCAGTAATGTTGTCAACCGCATGGTGGCGTCCGGCACCAAAGGAGTCGATTTTATCGCTATCAATACGGACAAGCAGGCGTTAGCGGTATCCAGTGCCACGTATAAAATCCAAGTGGGCGAAAAGCTCACCCACGGGCAAGGCGCCGGTTCCGATCCGGAAGTGGGTCGAAAATCCGCGGAGGAAAATCGCGGGCAAATTGCAAAGGCGCTGGAGCAGACAGATATGGTTTTTATCACAGCCGGCATGGGCGGCGGCACCGGTACAGGCGGCGCGCCCATTGTAGCTGATGTTGCAAAAGAGCTGGGCATCTTAACGGTTGGCGTTGTGACAAAGCCCTTTGGGTTTGAGGGACGCCGCCGCATGGAACAGGCAGAAAGCGGAATTGAAGAGCTGCGCTCTCGCGTGGACTCTTTGGTCATCATTCCCAACGAGCGGCTCAAATTGGCGGTGGATCAAAAGATTACATTTGCCAATGCGTTCGAAATTGCGGATGATGTATTGCGCCAGGCGGTGCAGAGCATTTCCGATTTGATTAAGAACACCGGGTTCATCAACCTGGACTTTGCTGACGTATCGGCTATCATGAAAGACGCGGGCCTGGCCCACATGGGCGTCGGTCGGGGTGCCGGGAAGAATAAGGCGGAAGAGGCAGCCAAAATGGCCATTTCCAGCCCGCTTCTGGAGACCTCTATCAACGGTGCAAAAGGCGTCTTGGTCAACGTGACGGGCAGTAAGGACATCGGCCTGGAAGAAGTGGAGACAGCCGCCAATCTGGTGCAGCAGGCGGCGCACAAAGATGCGCTGATCATCTTCGGTGCTACATTTGACGACGAATTGGAAGATGAAATTCGTGTTACCGTTATTGCAACTGGTTTTGATAAAGCAGATGACGGGGACATGCCCTTTTCTTCTGCCGCCAGCAAATTAGGAGACGGAAGAAATGAGCGGGAAGACACCAGCTCGATTGACGAGATCTTTAAAATTTTTAACAAGTCTTAACGGATAAAAGCAAAAATACATATCCGGGGACGCGCCAATCCGCGCGTCCCCGGATGCTGTCTGGGAAGAATGGTACAAAGGGGCGTGATCAAGAATGCTTTCACTTCATAAGACAATTGACGGAAAAATGACGCGGATACAAAACTTTGAAAAAGGGTCCTGGGTGAGCCTGATTTATCCCAACGAAGAAGAGATTATCCGGGTTGCAGAGGCGCTGAACGTGGAGGAAGATTTCATCCGCGCTGCGCTGGACGAAGAGGAAACCTCTCGGATCGATGTGGAGGATGGCCAGACCCTCATCATTGTGGACGTACCAGTGGAAGAAAAAAAAGACGCGTTGCTCTATTATACCCTTCCCATGGGCATCATCGTAACGGAAGACAACATCATCACCGTTTGCCTCAAGGAAATACCGGTCATTCGGGAATTCCAGGATGGGTTAGTCAAAAACGCCAGAACCTCCCAAAAGACCAGCTTCATTTTGCATATGCTGTTGCGGCTGTCCGGACGCTATCCGCAGTGCTTGAAGCAAATTGATAAATTGTCCACATATATGCAGCTCCAGCTCTATAAATCCCAGCGGAACAAAGAACTGATCCAACTTTTGGACCTGGAAAAGTCGCTGGTCTATTTCAATACGTCGCTGAAGGCCAACGAGGTGACGTTGGAGAAGATTTTACGCGGACGGATTGTTACGTTGTATGAGGAAGATCAGGATCTTTTGGAGGACGTGCTGATTGAAGTGCGCCAGGCTATTGAAATGGCAAATATTTATTCTTCCATTCTATCCGGCATGATGGACGCATATGCGTCTGTCATTTCCAACAATCTAAACGTCATCATGAAAATCCTCACCAGCCTGACGATTTTGATTACCATCCCCAATATTGTATTTGGGTTTTATGGTATGAATGTA
>JAQWCP010000236.1 GCA_028705905.1 Oscillospiraceae bacterium | reverse complement strand
CCGTTACCGAGTTTGAGGACTGGCGTGATGTGGCAAGGCTGGTATATGCCAATTCCCAAAAGCATATCACCATGTACCGCAGCGTGATTTCTTTTGACGAGGAAACGGCTGCCGAACTAAACCTGAACGACCAAAAGGCATGGCAGAGGTATATTGAAAATCACATGATGACGATTGCCGAAAAGAATAATATTCGGCGTGAGCATTTGCAATGGGCGTGCGCGCTCCATAAAGAAAAGCACCATCCCCATATCCATTTGATATTTTGGGATACCTCGTCACGGGTTAAAAATCCCTTTACCCCACCGGCTATCCCCAATGCGATCAGAAAGCAGCTCATCAAAGATACCTTTGCGGAGCGCATACGTGCTTTCGGAGAGGAAAAGAACAAGTCTGCCGCTGAACTCCGCAGTATTAGCAATGAACTGGTAGACGAGTTTGAACAGCATTTGCGGAGGCTGGACAAGAATCAGTATAAACGGCTCCGTGATGATTATGACGAGGAAAATGAGCTGTCCGGCTGCTTTGATTTTGACGATGATGTGCTCAATGAAACTGCTGACCGTGTATTTCGCCTCAGATCCGCACTCCCGCCTACCGGTCGTATCGCCTATCAGCTTTTGACTCCGGAAATCAAGGACAAGGTGGATAAATTGGTGGCGTATCTTCTTGAAAATGTTCCGGCACTTAGGGAGCAAAAGGAGCGCTACATAGACAGCAAAATGAAAATGGCGCTGCTATATGGCGGCAGTGATGAATACCTTGACCGCCTGCAAAAACGGTTTGCCGGGGAAGCGGATAAGATCATTGCAAACCGTATATTAGGTATGGTAAAGACCTTGAACCGGCTGGATTACGAGATAAAGTCCGAGGAATATAGAAATGCCCGCCGTTCCTATTTCGCCGAGCAGATGCTGATGGAGGCGCTGGATATGCTTTCTGGGCTGACCCGTGACAACGACAGCCGTTTCAGCGATTGGGAGAAAGCAAACGGCCGTGAGCTTTCAAAGGACGCAAAAAAGGAACTGTTTTTGAAATTACAGGATAAAGGCTATGAACATTAACCTTCAGGGAGGAATATGGATTGAAAACAAGAAAAGAGTTTTTTGAGGATTTTTTTGCACGGCTGACCAAAATGGGTTTCCGTGTAGAAAGCATGATGGAAAGCGATGTGGCCGCCGAAGTCTATGACGAAAGCTCCCTGTTCTGTGTGGTTACACAGGATGGGGAGCTTATTTTTGAAACCTATGGCGGCGATAAGGTCCGGGCTTTGGAGCAGGCGGCCGAAGAAACCCGCACCGACCTTTCCTGCTGTATGCAGCCGCCCTTTGCGGATATGGAACGGACGGAAACGGTTCTTCTGACAGGCGGCTCCTATATCAAGGTGTTTGAAAGTGCCGGGGCGGTACTATTCTGCCGCCGCACGACGCTGTTTGGATATGAGTTTGTCACCTGTCAGAAAGCCATGCCGAAGCACAACACCAAACGCTTTTACCGAGAGCATTTCTTCTATGCCCCGGTGCTGGCACAGGATGATTTTTGGGAACGCAGCGGCTTAAAAATACCGGCGCCGCTCTCCTTTTCCCACGATGAGCTTCGGGTGCTGGTATCCTGCTGTGCAAGGTGCGTCATGCTGGATAATGAACTGGACAGCGGGAAGGAAACCCGTATCCGTGAGTTGATGGCAAGGATTGAGGAGAGCCTGCCGGGACAGCCCGAACTTTCCCCACGCCATTATTTTCAGAATAAACGATAAGGAGTATGGCTATGAAAACCAAAACCGAATTTTATCAAAGCTATTTTGAAGCCCTGCAAAAGAAAGGCTTTACCGTGCAGCCCTCTACCTCGCCGGACTATGTGGCGGACATTTACCACCGGGATAAACTGATCGCCTTTTTCACCAAGAATGACATGGTGATGAAAAATCCCTTTGTGGAGGTGCAGGATAAGCTCATGGACAGAATACAGACCCTTGCCAAGTCTACGGCGGTAGCCTGCGGGATCTGTTCGGATAAGCCCTTTGACGAGGCAACCGCCGTAAAGCTGCCCAACAACCTGTATAAGATCAATGAGCATAACGGCGTGGTGCTGGCCTGCAAGCAGCATCCCCTGTTTGAATATGTGCTGTCCACCTACCGCTGCGACGAAAATAAGAATCCGATCCAGCGTCAGTATTTCTACAACAAAGAGGACGCCTTTGAGAGCTTCGCCACCAGAAGCGGCCTGATTGATGAAAAACGGCTTTTCTCTGAAACCGATTTGAAGGTCATCTATGCGGGGCTTGTCAAAATGCGCACCATTGACAATGACATGACGCAGGACGATCTCAACTCCGTGGAACGGCTGGTGGATAAAATCGAAGACATTATGCCGGAGCTGCAAAAAAGAGAAAAGACGCTGGAGTTCTCCTGGCTCTTTGGCAGCATGGAGCGAGGGATTGAACGGGAATAAAAAGCGGCTGCCTTGTTAGGGCAGCCAGTTACTTTGCCATCAGCTTTGCGATATGGAGAACCGCTTCGGCTTTTTCTTGGTTCAACATACGAGCGCTTTCTTCAAGCTCCCGTTCGTATGCAGTGGGATACAGTGCATCGCTGCCTTCATTAAAGAACTCAGCAAGTGTTGTGCCAAGGCGTTCCAGTAGTTTCTCCAACACAAGCACGGACGGCTGACTTTCACCCTTTTCAATTTTGCGTATGTAATTTTGTGATATGTCAGTATCTTTCGACAGCTTATAAACGCTGATTTCCCTTTGTGTTCGGAGCTGCTTAAATTTTTGTGGTAAGTCCATCGTTATCCTCCCATATTCTGTACTTCTTTTATTATGGTGGATAACACAACAGAATATAAGCCAATGATAGTGGTTGATAATAGGGATATATAGTTGTATCATGTAAGCGTAGACAAGTAACTAATTAACCCATCAGATAGGAGAGTGATAGTATGAATCATCCAAGTGGAGAGTCGATTTGGGGCAATATCAATACTGCCCTTGAAGTTGCACTCAATATTTATCTCATTATGGCAACCGATGAAACCGGCATGGAGCGTGAGGGCATTATGATCCCGAAGGATAAGGCCAAGGAGGTATTGTCGGACAAAGCCATTTCCATGGCAGAGCAGGACGGGAATTGGCTTTGCTACGGCGAGGACATCAAGGATATTCCCATGTATGAAATGCTCCAGCGGCGTGTAGCCGCCTGCAAACGTATGGAAGCCAAGGCGGTAGAAATGATGGAGGACATCAGGCGTGACGGCAAGCTGCGATTGACGGATTACTTTGGTGAGTGTGCCCCGCCTGCTCAGCAAGAGAAAGACAGCACTCCGCCCGTTCCGGTGAGAAACGGTATCTATTTCGTACAGTCAGGTGGACAGGACTTCTTTGCTGCCCATGAGGCAGTGGCCGATAATTTTATGTCTGATATGGCTGTTGCGTTTGGAAATCGTCAGGGCGAATATCTGCTTTACGATTTGACCACCGCTGCTGTCACTCTTTTTGAATTAAGTCAG
>JAQWCP010000235.1 GCA_028705905.1 Oscillospiraceae bacterium | reverse complement strand
GCCTCGAGTTTCGTGTTTCGGGGTAGTCCGAGTTCAACTAACAGCTCGGGGGGCACAACTATGCCACACTTGTTTTCATTGGCACAGTCGCCGCAGCCATCACAAGTACCACACGCTTTTGCCAGCTGAACAACAAGAAACTCGGACATCTTGTTGAGGTCGAGGATTACCTCAATCAGCTCATAAGCGGTCAACTTCCCTTGGAGAACTGCCACACAATGCCGGAGGTGATGCAATTCTGCGCACTGGGCAGCCGAGATTCCACTTTCCTCCAAAACTTCAGACGGAATTACCATGCGAGAATCCGGACTGGATTCTTTAAATATCAGTTTGTGTTTCATTCTGCTTCCTCCATTACTTCTTCATTTGTATTTCTGGAAAAGTCGAATAGTGTCATCTGACTTGGTTCGTGTCTCTCCCTTTCACTGAGATCATAATTTCCAATAATCAGTTCGGAGAACTGACTGTTCGGATCATACCTCTGCTTGATATTATTGATTCTGGTGGTTTCAAAGATGTGAATACCAGGCGCATCGTACAACTCTCTGATGAATTCATCATCGTTATATGAGAGCAGAAATTTCCCATCAATGCGAAGGAGTGCATCTCTTAGCCGGATATGGTCTTTCTCCGTGAACCCGCCTTCTCCAACATTCTTATAGTAGCTTTCAGTCGCATGATAGGGTGGATCGCAATAGAAAAAGCTCACCGGCCGGTCATACTGCCGAATGAGCTTTTCAAAGTCCTTGTTCTCAATTACTACCTTTGCCAAACGACGATGCGCCTGCTCGATAAGCGGAAAGTTAGCGCGCATATCATGGGGCTGGCTGCCAAAGCTGTCGAGGCTGCTGGCATAGGAATACCGAATAAGCTGATAAAACCATGCTGCCTTCTGCACATCATTTTTAGGGCTATCACGAGCGAGCGCATCTCGCACTAACTCAAAATCCTCCCGCGAATTAAGCACATATTGCAAGGCGCTCATCAGCTCCTGCGGCTTATCCCGAACGCAGCGGTATAAATTGACTAACAGACTGTTGAAATCGTTATAAACCTCAAAATCATTTCCGGGTGGTTTGGCAAATAGAATCCAACCGCCCCCTCCGAATACTTCGATATATCGTTCGTAGTACAGTGGAAACATAGGCAGGATTGTGTCGCGCAAAGCCTTTTTCCCGCCAATCCAACTCATAAAGCTATTCAGAGGTCATCGCCTCCCTCCAAGGGGAGAGAAGTCTGATTGTTATCAAAGCGGGAGCGCGCTTTTTTTAGCCCGCGAATCGCGCCGCTAATTCCAGCGATTCGGCTGGACATATGGCGTATTGTCTGGAGCAACTCTTCATCCGTTTCGGCAAAGAAATAACCTTTTGCGTTACTACAGATAGGAACGCCCTCGCGCCGGAGGGTATTGACCAAAGCTCGCAGTTCCGCGCCCTTGATTCCAAATGCGGTTTCAAGTTCTCGGCTTACCGCCGCATACTGCTCTCCACAATGAAAGATCTCCATATATCCAGCGAGTTCACTTTTCAGCATTTATGCCTCCTTTCCGGGGTCGTTTTTCCGAAAAAGAGCACAAAAAGAAGGGGCCGTTATCCCTTTCGGAAAACGGCCCCTTGCGTGTGCGAATTATTCTTCTATATTCTGTTCTCTGCTGCAATCCTTTCTGTGTTTTATTCCAGCACCATGCCGTGAAGCGTATCCATGCTGTGTCTGGGAACCGCTCCAATCTTGCCAATGTACGCTTGCCCGTCCTCCGAAAGAACAAAGCCTTTCTTTTCTATCATATCGGCGGCATACTGTTCGAAGTCGAATGCGGCTGCGACCGCATCCGACAGCTTGACACCGCGCTTTTTTAGATCACCCATTGCGTATTCTTTCAGTCCGGATAAAGGAACCAACTCATATCGGTTCAGGTTTTCTGCAACATCCAGTGCCTCGCCGAGAGAGGTGCATCCCTCATATTCCATTGCTCCGTGGAATAGCTCCATAAACATCCGCATCCCCTGGCCTCGCTCATCGAGGACATACCCGAGGTTGTTTCCGTCGTAGATCAGGTCCGCGATGCTGTCGTATTGAGAAACAAGGTCGCCGGCATGAGGGAGGATACACTTTGCCTCTAACACATGACACTCGTCCACGCGCAACGCTTCCAAAGCAGTCAGCGCAATCTTGATCTCGTCCGGCTTACCGTCGTTTGCATCCTGATAATCCGGCAGTCGCAGCCATACGCCCTCCGGGTGGTCGGACGAGGCCAGCTTGAGTTTGACACTCCAGCTATCGTCGGTGAGCTGGTCGAGGTTTGTGCCATCGTAGTAGGGCCAGAGCCCGTCCTCTGAGATCTCGATGTAGTTCCCGTCCACAAACACGCCGGGGTGCTGCACCATATATTTTCCCGCCAGCTTTTCGGTGTCGATAAAACCCATATACTCCTGAGATATGCACTCGACCTCCCGCGCAACGAACACGCCGAGACCATCCTCTTTGCCAATGTCAAAGCAGATGTCGCAGTCGTGGATATTCTGGACGAGGTTTACCACATCCATGCCGCTTTTCGGCGGGGCGTAGACCGTCAGGCCGTTCAGAATAAGGCGCTCCTTGACGGACATATCTGACAGGCGCTCGTCCAGCCAGTGTTTCTCGGCAGGCGTGATCTCGGTGAGATGCAAGGTTTTCAGATAATCGTCCATTACATCATCTCCATTCCGCTCTGCGTCTGCTGCTCAAAAGGGGCGTTCATGGGTTGACCGTCTTGCCGCTCAACAAGGCCATACTGTGAGATGGCTGAGTGATCGCGTTTCAGAATGTCCTTGCCGTAGCCGATGAGGTCGGTGTGCTTCGCCAAAAGTGCCGCATCCTCGTTCGACATCATGAATTTCATTTCATCCATCGCCAAATCGCGGAAGCCGCTGACGCTTTCCGTGAACACGAAATCGTCCATGTGTCCGGCCAGCTCAACGGCTTCCTCCAGTGCGTTACACCCGGTGGCGTGAAGAATAGCCTTGTACTTCCGCATCGGCTTATCCCCGATGTTTTGGAGCATCTCCGCAAAGTTGCTGACCGATTGAAGGTCAGCGACATCGATGGTGGCCATGAGCTGCGGGACGCGGCAGTCCACGCAATGATGTGAGGACGCTTCCGGCAGATTGGCGCTGGGCAGCTCCAAGCGGTTTCCGTCCGGCAGTTCCAGCAGTATTTGATAAAACGGCGTCTGGATACGGAAGTTCATATCCTTGTAGACCTCGTTCAGCTCGCTGTGCTGAACCACATAGCCATGCTCTGTAAACACGCCGCCCTCGCCATGGCGCTGCTCCCGTCCGATACGCTCAAAATCCAGCAGATCAAAGAGCCGGTCAGAAAGGTTATCCACCTCCGGCACAAAGCCGTTCTAAGCGTAATACCGTCCGAGCTGGGAGTCATTCAGCGCCTCGTCTACCACATGGCAGCAGTCGGCGCTGTAGGCGAGGTCGATGAGCTTGGCGAGTGAAACGGGACCGTCTTTCTTCGCTGCCTCCAT
>JAQWCP010000234.1 GCA_028705905.1 Oscillospiraceae bacterium | reverse complement strand
GTGGAGCAGGCGTGGGAAAAACGACGTTGATTATGGAACTCATCTATAATATTGCTACCCACCACGGCGGTTACTCTGTGTTCGCCGGCGTAGGCGAACGGAGCCGGGAAGGAAACGACCTTTTGCATGATATGCAGGAATCCGGCGCCATTTCTAAAACTGCCTTGGCATTCGGGCAAATGAACGAACCGCCCGGATCCCGTATGCGAGTGGCACTCACAGGTCTTACCATGGCGGAATACTTTCGAGATGTATCCCACCAGGATGTTTTGCTTTTCATTGATAATATTTTCCGTTATGTGCAAGCGGGCAACGAAGTATCCGCTTTGCTCGGGCGGATGCCTTCCGCTGTGGGCTATCAACCGACTTTGGCCACAGAGCTTGGTGTTTTAGAAGAGCGAATTGCCTCAACCAACCAGGGCTCCATCACATCCGTACAGGCGATTTATGTGCCCGCAGACGATTTAACCGACCCTGCGCCAGCCACAATTTTTTCCCATTTGGACGCCACCACTGTGTTGTCCCGGCAAATTTCCGAAATGGGAATTTATCCTGCTGTCAGCCCCTTGGAGTCCACCTCTCGCATCTTGGACCCGGATATTGTAGGCACAGATCATTACGAAACGGCACGGCGCGTACAAGAATGTCTGCAGCGATACAATGAACTAAAAGATATCATCGCCATTCTGGGCATGGATGAACTGAGCGAAACAGACCGGCGCACGGTGTACAGAGCGCGCCGTATTCAGGTTTTCCTGTCCCAGCCTATGAATGTGGCGGAAGTGTTTACCGGCACGCCTGGACGTTCTGTCCCCTTGAAAGACACCATCCGGAGCTTTAAGGCCATCTTGAATGGCGAAGTGGATGATTTGCCGGAAGCAGCCTTTTCTATGGTTGGCGACATTGATGAAGTACGGCAAAAGGCAGAAAGGATGCGTCAGCAATGAGCCGCACGTATTTGCTGGACATTTTAACGCCGGAACATCCTTTTTTTTCCGGTCAGGTGGAAGCACTCACTGTGTATGCGCCAGATGGCAGCATCACGGTTCTGGGGGGGCACGCACCACTGATTACACCGTTAGAGGCTGGTAGCCTGCAAATTAAGACGGAGGGCCAGTGGAAAGAGGCATTCCATGCGGAAGGATTTATGGAGGTTACGCGTACCGGTGTAGTGGTCTTTACCCAAAGCTGCGAGTGGCCTGAAAATATTGATTCGCACCGGGCGCTGGAGGCGAAGCTGCGTGCAGAAGAAAGACTGCGTCAGAGGCAAAGTATCAAGGAGCACAAATTATCTCAGCTTGCTCTTACACGGGCCATGGCGCGGTTGCATATCACACGCCATAAATAGCCAGTGACTTTCCCTGTCTTTTTACAAAACAAAAACCGAAAGGGCTGTCATCAGCTTTCGCTGATGACAGCCCTGAATTTATGATTGTGTGTCAATCTGCTTTTTGAGGAACAACATCACAAGCCGCGCAAGCGCGCAGGAGAGAGACATTAAACCTGGTCCGCAATGAGGCCATACCCGCCATTATTTCGTTTATAGACCACTGCAAAGGCACCGTCATCGTCCTGGTTGCGGAATGCAAAGAATGTATGCTCCAGCAGATTCATCTGCAAGATGGCTTCTTCAACCGTCATGGGCTTAATGAAAAAGCGTTTGGTACGAACCAGATCGAATTCTTTCTCTTCCGGGATTTCCTCCAGTGCAGGTACCGCAGGTACCTCTCGTTCAAAGGCGCCTTGCCGCAGCCGCTTTTCCAAACGGGTCTTGTTCTTGCGAATCTGCCGCTCAAGGACGGATACCACTTGATCAATGGCAGCGCGCATTTCGTTGTTCACGCTCTCTTCCGCCCGGAAAATCGTACCGCCGGAACGCACGGTAAGTTCGACAATGCACCGCTCCTTTTCTACGCTCATGGTAACGGTGGCTTCTGCATCGGCTTTAAAATAGCGATCCAGTTTGCTAATTTTCTTTTCCGCATACTCATGTACAGCAGGGGACAAATCTACCTTTTTGTCTGTGAAAATAAATTTCATCTTTTTCAGCTCCTTTTGTCTCCCGAAGGAAATGGTTGGGATTACAGCCCTTAGGGATTTCCCTGCTTTTATTATATCATAAAAAAAATAAAAAACCACTCATATATGTAAGGAATTTATAAAATTTCTTTGGTGTCTCCCCCTCATAAGATTGCGGTGGCATGGCGGGTCACATGGCAGCCCAAATTGACCATGCAGGGTAAACCAGCAATATGTGTGGGATGGGTTAAAATTTTTACACTCAACGCAGTTACCGTTCCACCCAATCCTTGCGGGCCAATCCCCAAGTCATTGATCCGATCTAAAATCCGGTACTCCATATCTGCATAATATGGGTCGGGATGTGCCCGGTTGAGGGGCAACAAAAGTGCCTCCTTCGCCAAAAGGCCCGCATACTCAGACGTGCCCCCAAGCCCAACACCTACGATCACAGGGGGGCAGGGATTGGACCCTGCTTTGTCCACTGTATCTACTACAAACGACTCAATCTCTTCCTGCGTGACAGAAGGCTTGAACATTTTCAAAACGCTCATGTTCTCGCTGCCAAATCCTTTGGGCGCCACTGTAATATGCAACTTGTCCCCTGCCGTCAGCTCCAAATGGACGATGGCCGGCGTATTATCATCTGTGTTCACCCGGCGCAGCGGATCTTCGACTACGGAGCAACGCAAGCATCCTTCTAAATACCCGCGGCGCACTCCTTCGTTGATGGCGTCCTGCAACAAGCCGCCCGTAACATGCACCTCTTGGCCCAGTCGGCAAAATACCATTGCCATCCCTGTGTCTTGGCAAATGGGAAGCTGATGCGCTTGCGCATATGTGAAATTATCCACTGCATTTTGCAATAGAGACCGCCCCACATCGGACGCCTCTCGTTCTTGCGCTTCACGCAAGCCGTTTTGCACATCTTCTGTCAATTGATAATTGGCGGTGATACACAAATCACGTACCACCGCTACAATCTCATCGTAATGAATGTCTCGCATCTTCTCTTCCTTTACTTCATATTTCGAAATTGAGCGAGTCGACATGATCTGACAAAAGCTCTGTTTGACATTTCTCCGCTTCTTGATTATACTGAAATGACAGCGAAGCCAATCTGCGGGAATTGCTTCATACAGTATCTCTGACGCTCCTCTTTACGACTCATGATTCCATCCGAGTCGTTACCCGCAACTCTGCCTTGGGCGCCCTTTTCCGGGGCGCTCTTTTTTATCCCCTTTTTAAGAAACAACAAGGCGGAAGGGACACCCCGACCGCCTTGTTGTTTTTCATTGCTCATTTTAGCGACGCCCCCGCCTGGAGCCTCCTTTTTTATCGATATATCGATTGAGGTCGGACATTTTGCTGTCCGAAGCTTGCATAAACTGCCTGGGCCGGTCTTCAAAAGTAGCCGGTTCTTATGATGCCGTCTGCTTTGGTGCATATGCTGCACGAGACTGCGGCCGCGGGGCACCACCAGCAGGAGGATGACCGCCATTTTCCGGACG
>JAQWCP010000014.1 GCA_028705905.1 Oscillospiraceae bacterium | reverse complement strand
CCCTGGCAACGTCCACACCCAAGGTGCGGGCCTCTTTCTCGCCCATGGCAAGGACATTGATTTGATGGGACAAAATAAGCAACATCAAAAGCCCCAGTGAAATGGGGATAAGCGCCCAAAAGTCCCCGTATCCCACAGAGGACAGACTGCCCATTAACCAATAGACAATGGCGGGGAGTTGTCGCTCCGGATCCGCCACATATTTGAGCAGAGAGAGCAGTGCCTGAAACATTGCCGTCACAATGGTGCCGCCCAGCACCAGCATAATGGGAGGTACCGTTTTATAAATCCGCGCAATCCAGTAGCTGAGAAGGACGGCCAGCACACCGAAGGCAAATGCAACGGGATAGGTGGCCCACGCCACGGGCAGCAAGACGATGGCCAGCGCCGCGCCAAAGCCGGCGCCGGCGGAAACACCCAAAAGGCCGGAGCTCACCAGCGGATTTTGAAATACCCCCTGAAACGCCGTGCCGCTGGCTGCAAGGCCGGCTCCCACAAAGGCGGCGGCGATGATCCGGGGCAGACGAAGCTGCAAAACCACGGTAATACTCTCCGTCTGCTGGCCGTTCCCCAGCAGAATGCAGAATACCTCTTGCAACGGGATGGTGTAGCGCCCTACGAAAAGGGAGATGAGCGCCGCCAGAAACGGCGCAATACAGAGACAGGCAATCATTCGTTTTTTCAAATGGCTCCGTCCTTTCTCTCTCGCCTGGTTGAAAGCCCATGAAACGCCCAAAGGGCAACCGCTCTTTTCTTGGGGCAAACCAATCCCCCACAAAACTTCTGACAGACTTTCCGTGAGCCCAACGCCGCATGGTAGAAAAAGACCTGTCGGTTTGGCGTTTTTCCGGTGTTCAAGCAGGGCCTAACCATCGCTCGCCGCCAGCAAATCGGCCGCCGTGCCGCCCACTTGGGGGATCAGCACAGTCCCCCGGGTGATGGGCGCTTGGACCTTCAGCCGTTTACAGACACGCGCCACTTCCAGCGCTTTTTCCTTCGGCACAGGCACACTTGTCTTCACCGGCAGCAGCGGCTGTGCGCCCCCCAAAAGGCGCACTGTCGCAGTTACCATGCGCCGGGGTGCGCTGCGCTCTTCCTCTGCGAAGCGTGCTCCGGCGGCGCATCCGTTCCCCTTCAGGCTGCCATCTGCTCCGAATTGGAGCCTGCACCCCTTGGGGCAGAGGAGACAAAACAGCGTATCTTCCTCCTGCAAGGAAACCAGATCTGCCTCTTGCAATTTACGGGCTTCCACCCCCACGGGGGGCAGGGTCTGCAGGGCGTCAGCCGCCCCCAACAGGCGCCGCGCCGCCACTTGCCCGGCATAAGCCCCCCAAGCCGTCACTTCCTCTACCGTGTCATAGACCCGGACGGCATTGCCGCAGGCAAAGAGCGCACCGCCATTTTGAATGGCCGTCGAGCCATCCAAATATGCAACGTCCTCTCTGCCGGCAAAGAGAGCTTGCTCAGGGATCAACCCTGCCGCCACAAGCAATGTGTCACAGGGCAGATATTGCTTTTTCCCCAAATCCATCTGTCCGGCAGAGTTCAGCGGGGCGATGGTCACGCCCCGGAGCCGGCGGCGGCCATGGATGGAGCAGATCGTATGACCCCAGTAGACAGGGATGGACCAGTCTTTCACACACTGTACATAATTGCGCATCAGGCCGCTGGCCCGCTCCCCGACGATTCCCTTCACCTTTACGCCCTCCAAGGTCAGACGGCGGGCCATGATGAGGCCGATATTGCCCAAACCCAAAATCAAAACGGATTTACCCGGCAGCATATTTTGCACATTCATCATCCACTGGGCGGCGCCCGCCGTGAAAACCCCGGCGGGTCGGGCGCCGGGGATGCGCAACTGACCACGGGTGCGTTCTCTGCACCCGGTGGCAAAGAGAATGCTCCGGGCGGGGATCTGTTTGGCTCCCAAATGGGGGCCAGCGGCCCAAAGCGTATATGGCCCTTGGCCAGACACATGGAGGGCCGTCGTCTTCGTCTCCACTATGACCCCCGCCCGATCCACTTGATCTCGTAAGTCCAAGGCATATTCCGGCCCTGTCTGCTGCTCCGGGCCAAAGCCGTCGTGGATGCATTGGGGCAGGACGCCGCCCAATGTGTCGCCCTGTTCCAGCAACAGCACCCGGGAAAGCCCCGCCCCCCGGGCGGCGGCGGCGGCGGCCATCCCGCAGGGGCCGCCGCCCACCACCACAAGGTCCATCATTTCTTCTTGAAGCGCTTCCTTCATCCCTTCACCTTCCCTTTGAGAACCGGGCCAGTTCCCGGGCTCTGCAAAATGGCCCCAGGTGGGACACCCAAATATTCGCTCATCAGCGCCAGCGCCCGGCCGGTGCAAAAGCCACCCTGGCACCGGCCCATCCCAAGGCGCAGGCGCTTTTTCAGACCGCTCAGGGTCCGGGGCGCCAGTGGGCCACGAAGAACCCGAAGCACATCCCCCTCCGTGATGCCTTCGCACCGACAGATGACCCGGGCATTGCGCGGGTCTTCTGCAAACAGCGCTGCCTGCCGTTCTGCCGTTTCCTGCAAAAAGGGACGGGAACCCATCCGCTCGCTTTGATATTCCGGGTCGCTCAACAGCAAAAGCCCCTGCCGTTCCAAAAGGTGGATCAGACGATCCGCCAGATCGGGTGCGGCGGTCATCCCGGGGTTTTTGATCCCAAGGGCGCTAACCACATGGGGGGCGCTCTCCCGCAGGATAAAGTCCTTTTGCTCCTTGCTGAGGTTCACGATATTGGTTCGGATCCCGGCAAACTGGGTGATCACCTCGTCCATGGAAAGGGATGGCAGCAATTTCTTTGCCACCTGCTCCACCCGGGAAAGTCCCTTCGCCGTGGTCTCCGTATGGCGGTAGGAGGGCACATCTTCCGACGTAGGCCCGGCGATCAGATTCCCTTCCACGGTGGGCGCCACCAGCGCGCCCCCCTCGTCCTGCTCCTGGGCCTGATATAATACATGATGGATTTGATCACCCACGCCTTTGTCGAAGAGCAAGAACTGTCCCCGACGGGGGCGGATCTCCAAATCCTCTTCCCGCACGCCTCCTTCCAACACCGCGGCGTTTTCCCCTGCGGCGTTGATCACATAGCGGCTTTCCAGCGTTCCCCGGCTGGTTTCGACCAGAACCGTTTCCCCCTGGGAGGCAATGGACTGTGCCGCTGTCCCCAGCCAAATCTCCACGCCATTTTGCAGGGCGTGCTCCGCCAGGGCAAACAGCAGTGCAAACGGCGACACCACGGAGACATTGGGTGCGAAGATGGCTTTTGTCACCCGGGGGCTGAGCAGCGGCTCCCGCCGCCGCGCTTCCTCTCCCGACAGGAATTTCATGCCCTGCACACCGTTTTCCAGACCTCTGTGATATTTTTCCAGTAACATGGCCTCTCCCTCCGGGTGGAAAGCCGTATAAAGCGCTCCGGTGCGTTTGAGCGGCACGTGCAGCTCGCTGCAAATCCTTTCATATTGGGCGTTTCCTCGCACGCAGGCCACGCCTTTCAGGCTTCCCCCTCGATGGTGAAAGCCCGGATACAGCACGCCGCTGTTGGCCTTTGCCGCCCCTTCCGCCAAATCCTCTGCCTGTTCCAGCAACAGCACCCGAAGCTGATAGCGGCCCAGTATCCGAGCCGTCATCATGCCTACAATGCCGCCGCCTACGATAATCACGTCATACAAAAGCGCATTCCCTTCTTTCATCGCTTTTTCCAAACTGCCGTCCACACAAAACCCACCACAATTGCGAGAGCCGAAAACACCACCAGCCAAACACCCAAAGGTATGCCAGATGCCTGGGCCGGGGCAGGTGTGTCATTCTCTTGAAGCGTAGCGGAAGGCGCAGGAGACACGGCGGAGGGGTCTGATGTGTCTTGATCCAACTGTTCCGCCCCGCCGGTTGGCGTCGCCCTGCTTTCTCCGCCGCTCACCGCCGGAGAAGCCGCCGATGGGGAAGCAGACGGCGAAACCCCGTTCCCAGGGAGGGGTGGACTTCCTATCTGTCCGGTCGCAGGTGTCTTGCCCTGCCCTGTCCCTTCAGAAGGGGACGGGGAACCAGCCTGGGTTCCTGCAGGGGTTGGAGAAGGAACGTCGATCATCAGCGGCACGGTATCAGACGTACCTCCGGTTGTAAAGGAAAATGATTGCGCCCGCTCTGTGGCCATCCCGTTTTTGGCCTGCACCCCTTCCGCCACATGAACCACATATGTGGTGTGGGGCGCAAGAGGTGCTTTGGGAATCAGATAGGCATATTGACGCTTACTAAATTCAATCTGAGCGTCTACCATATAGACCTCTGCCGCAACGGGGGTTCCGTCCTTTTTCTGAACGGAAAACAGCATTTTGTTTCGCCGCTGAACGGATGTATGGGCCACATTGTGGCTAAATTTACACTGGATAATCGGTGTCAGGCTGACATTGGTCTCTCCGTTTTGGGGAAAGCTCCAATCCATTTCCAGCGGCACCGCAGGGCCGCCGCCGCCGCCGGAGCCTTCCCCCGCCCCGTGGCACAGGGGGAGCGCAAGGCACAGGCATGCGGCGAAAAACAGCCCAAACAACCGCCGCGCCACGGGGCAAAATTTCCTTTGTTTCATTGGATCGTTCCTTCCCACTCTGTTTGTCTTCGCCCTTCCGTCAAACACGTTTTTCCTCCGGCGCAGGCGCTATGATGCGTCACATTATTTTCCATTCATACAAAATTTTACAGGCTTCTGCCCGGGTCAAGGCATTTTGTGGGCCAAAGCTGCCGTCTGGGTACCCCTTCACAATTCCGGCAGCCGCCGCTTGTCCCACTGCCTCATTGGCCCAGGAAGAGATTTTGCTTGAATCGGTAAAGACCGGAACGATGAGAGACAAATCGGATTTTAATGCCTGAATCCGAGTGATCATCGTGACCGCCTGTTCTCTTGTTACCTGTTCATTTGGGGCAAATTTGCCGCCACCCACACCGTTGGCAATGCCATGTTCCACGGCAACTGAGATCTCTCGCTTGGCCCAATGGGTTTCCGTATCAGAAAATACATTGGTTTCCGTTCCTTCCAGTGAAAGCAGACGCACCAGGATGGTGACCAGTTCACCGCGTGTCATGGTGTAGTTTGGCCCAAACCGACCGTCCGGATATCCCGCTACACCACCCCATTCTGCCAATTGGTTAATCTCCTTGGCCGCCCAGTTGCCAGACAGATCCGAAAAATAGAAATCGTCCGGCACCGGTTCCTGGGAAGGTGATGGGCTGGGCTCCGGAGACACCGATGGACTCACACTGGGGCTGGGGTCTGGAGACTCCGACGGGCTTACGCTGGGACTTGGGTCCGGAGACACCGACGGGCTTACACTGGGGCTGGGATCTGGGTCTTCCGGCACAGCCGTTGTAAAGTACAGATTGACAGGGCTGGACATGTTGCTACCGTTGCGCGCCGTAAGTTCTTTGATGACGACAATTTTATATTCCGTCCCCTCTTGCAGCGGCGCGACAGGCGTTAAAATAAAATCATTCACCGTCTCCCCTGCTTCCACTAAAATGGGAACACTTTCTGTCCCCTGGAACAGGAAAAAGCAAGATTCGTTGTACACAACCATCTCCGGTCCGGACACGTTGTAGGCAAAGGTCATGGTGATAGACACATCTACCGGGACATCCACCTGGTCGTTTTCCAGCGATGCCTCCTTGAGGTAAAGTGGCTGGATGATCACATCGCTGGTGGGCAGTTTTCCCGTGGGGCCCCAGCTTGTCACCTGAGGCGACTGGGAAAGGTCGATAGACACTTCATATGAGACGCCCAGGCTGTTTCCCATATTGGCATAGAGATCTTCGTCTACCGTGAGGATATATTTGCCGCCCGGTTCCAGATCAGTGGCATAAATATAAAAATATTTCGACTCGTCCGTATGTTTTGCTGTCTCAGGGTGCGGCGTGACGGTGATGGGAATCTCGTCTCCCTCCCGATTTTCCGCGTTGTGTAAGTGAAATTTGGTTAAATTGGCCTCGTTGTATCCGGTCATATCGTACCGACCTTCCTGGGTCTCGTCGATACAGCCCACATTGTTGGAAAACTTCAAATGCAGCTCAAAAGAATCCATCTCATTTGTCACCATCTCCACCTGGTCCAATGTGGGATATTTCTTTGTGGGTACGGTGTTATACGCCCCCTGCGCAGGTGCTATAGCCTGGGCGATCCAGCAAAGGATCACCCAGGCACAAAGCATCCGGCGCAGTGGCTTTCGTTTCATCAAAGCCATTGCTCTCCGTCCTGTCTTTCAATTTAGGGGGTCAAGTCGCTGTCGTTCGTCGCTTCAATAAGGAAGGTGAACCGTCCGTCCATCCCGATGATGGGCTGTCCATTCACTGGTGTGGACTGTCCGGAACCGCCGTAGAACCCGGCGATCATATTGCAATAGATCACCATGTCCTCGCTGATGTTGAACCCTGCCGTTTTGGGAATTTCGTAGAACATCCACATGGGGGCTGGATTTGCCGTGTCGTTCCGGCTGTTGCCGCTATAGTTGATGACGTATTTGTTGCTCACAACATTATAAGGTGCAAAGGGATCCGTCCCGCCATTGACAATGTTGTTTTCCACCTTCAGCCATTCCGAATCATCTTTCGGCAGGTAGGTATCCAGGCTCACGCCGGAATATCCAAATGCATCTTTGGAGGTCCGGAACAAATTGCTGAAAAACGTGCTCATGTTCTTCGAGCTGGCCCACTGGGAAGGGCCAACGCGGGAATCGATGCAGATTTTGACCAGCTTATACCCGGTCCCGTTGGGTCCATATGTCCCACCGGCGCGGATCTCCGCCTCTGTCAATGTATCGGTTGCCGACTGCTTCACATAGTACGGACCATTTTCATAGTCGGTGGGAGATGCATTGTTGTCTGTCCCTTGGATATTGGATGTAATTTTAAAATAGCCATCTTTTACTTGGCCTTCTCCATCCAGCGCCTCGGTGGCGGACACATACTCCCAAATTTCTGCATGCATCTTCATCTCCTGGATGGTGTAGTAGCTGTCGCCCTTCATTTTGGTGTCCACATCCACCCCTTCGATCATACCGGCGGGGAGCGTCATGGCCATCAATACGTCGCAGTTGACAATCTGGATGCCGCCGTTACAGACGGGAACGGAGTTGTTAAATGCTTCAAAATAGCCGTCGGCGGCTTCTGCCGTGCAGGCAATGGTCAATTCGCTGCCGTCCGAGCTGAGGGTGAATGTGGCCCCTGCTTTCAGCGCATCCCGGATCCCCTTCTGCACACCGGGGTATGCCGCCTTTGTCTCTTCCGTTATGGTGGCAGTGCTCCGGGTTCCAGCGGGGTCCAGGCCCACAAACCGGTCATAAACCGTGATGCCATTGGATACGTCTAAATAGGCGAAATAGCCGCTGGTGCCATAGGCATTGAGCCCTTGGGTAATGAACTGTTCCATCGGCACTGGGTAATATTCCAGCGTGGGCTTGTTGAACAGGGTGCCATAGAAGTCAATGCTGTCAATAATTTCGTCGTGGTGGGCACTGACATATTCATCGTCAAACTGGTACCCGGCGTCCAGCATGATGGTCATGGAAATCCCGTCTTCATTGACCTGCCATTGGTTGATGGTGCAGTCTCCCGTAAACTGGGCCAAAGCCGTCTCCCATTTGGCATAAACAGTCTTGTCCGCATCAGGCATCTGCGCTGTGGCAAGGTTCACCGGTGTGGTCAGCCCTTCATCTTCATACCAACCCACAAAGAAACTGCCTTCTTTGGTTGGCGTGGGCAATACGGCGGACATCTGATGTTTGTAATTGACGGTTGCCGCTTCTATGGCGTCGCCGCCGTTTGTCTCATAGGTCAGGGTGTGGGAATTCACTTGATAATAAGCATAAAGGTTGACATTGTAATTGCTTTCCGGCATCACCCCCGGGAAAAAGCTGCCGTTATTGGGTGTGCCAGAATACCAATATTGGAAGGTTTTGCCTTCCATAGCCGGAATCTGCTCCGGCACTGCCAATGGTGTGCCCACCGCCTGGGTGATGGGTGTAATGGGTGTCTCAACCGTGCCGCCCGCTAAGTTAAAAGAAAGGGTAATGGATTTGGGTTCCCATTTGGCGTACAGAGTCTTACTTTCTGCGGGGAAGACACCTGCAAATGTCGTACCGGACACGGGGGCAGCTGCAAAGAGCGTTTCCATTCCGCTGTCACTGTACCAGCCCTGGAAGGCATACCCGACCCGGCTTGGCACTTTCAGCGTGACCGGCGTGCCAGCTGTCCCTGTCTCCGAGGCAATGCCTTGACTGCTGGTGTAATTACAGTCGAAAACCAGCGTGACGGTGCTGTTCGTCTCATCCCATTTGGCGTACAGGGTCTTACTTTCCGCAGGCATGGTAGCAAAATTAAATTTCGTCGTCAGCGTCTCATCGCTGTACCAGCCCGCAAAGGAGCAACCCACCTTTACTGGTGCGGCCGGTGCGGACACCGAGGTGAGGTATTGCTGGGTGATGGGGGCAATGGTATTGCCGCCGTTTGTCTCAAAGGTAAGGGTATATGTATTGGCATCCCACTTGGAATACAGCGTCATATTGACCGTGGGCATCACGTCGAACACAAACGGTGTGGTCAGTCCGGAATCTTTATACCAACCAACAAATGTATACCCATTTCTTGTCGGCGCAGCCGGTTCTGTAATGGAGGCACCCGCCGCCTGCACAATGGAATCCACTCGGCTGGCCCCAACCGCTGTTTGGAAGCTAAGGGTAATGGTGCTTGCCTCCCATGCGGCATACAGCGTAAAGCTTTTCGCCGGCATCCGGGAGAAGACATAGGGCTGGGTCAGCTCACTGTCCACATACCAGCCGCCGAATTGGAATCCCCCCTTTGTGGGAGAAGATGGTGCCTGTATGGTGGTCCCCACTACCTTGGTAACTGGCGCAACGGCGCTGCCACCGTTTGTTTCAAAGGTAATGGTATATTTGGCAGGCTTCCATTTGGCGGTCAGCGTTATGGACTTTTTTACCGGGGTGTCAAAGTCATATGCTGTGGCACTGTCGTTCAGATACCAGCCGACAAACTGATATCCATTCCGAGTGGGCACTTCCGGCTCTTCTGCCTTCTGGCCGGATATCCTCGACTGGGTCGCAACGGTGCTGCCGCCATTGGCATCAAAAGACACGGTGTAATAAGTGGGGCCGCCGCCGGGCTCCTCCTGCGGCTTTTTGGTCAAAACAGTCTGCCCAACAGGGACGACGTTCCCACAGGCCAACGTGTTTTGGGAGCCATTTTGGGCTGTGACGTTGGTCTCATAAGTCGTCACATTGGCATTGGTCGCGCCAGGGGCGGCAATGACACCCTGCACCTGACCGGCACCGGACACCGCCGTGTTGTCTGCGGCTGTGACCACCTGCTGCACCACAGCGTTGGCTCCCACCTGGAGGGAAACCTGGTTCGCCTGGTTCAGCACCCGCACTTGGGCAATGTGGCTTTCTCCGGAAACTGCAACGGAAACCCCTGCACCCAGAATGGAAATGCTACCGCTGGCCGTTGCTTCGCTCAAGTTGAATGCGCCGGCGCCCTGGGCAACCAAAATATCGCCGGAAAACGCGCCGGTCAGCGTTGTGTTATCGGCCGCAATGAGGACGATCCCGCTGCCGTTCCCTGTGCTGCCTGCAACTGTCGTGCCGGCTCGTTTGACATAGACGGAAATGGCCTTATCTAAAATGGTGACCACAGACGCCCGGTCAATGGTGTCCTTGGGCGCCAAACGATTTTGTCCTACACCGTTTACGATCTGCCGTTCCGTCAGGGCGTTGACAAACCCCAGCGCCCAATCTGCAACTTCTTCCTTATCTACAAAGGAAGAGGTACTCGAGCCATGCTCTGCAATGGCCAAGGCTCTTCCCAGCATCACCATAGCTTCCTGCCGGGTAATGGGATCATTGGGCCGGATGCGGCTGCCATCGCCTTTTAAAATACCTGCGGCTACACAGCGCAGCATGGCGTCGGTATACCAGTTTTCATCCAAATCGGTAAACTGGTTTTGCCCCATCTCCCGCAAGCCCAGCAAACGGTCCAAAACCGTCGCCAGCTCCGCTCTTGTAATGTTGTCCGCCGGGCGGAACTGTCCGGCGTACCCCTGGATGACGCCATAATTGCTCCAGGTCTGAATGGCCATTCCGGCCCAATGGTTTTCAATGTCGTTATACACGGGGGACGCGACGGAATCTGCGACGTCCGTCGCCTCCATCAATGGTAGATCATCCCCCACAGCCCCCGCCGGCAGCACCAGCGAGAACAGCAGGACAAACGCTAGAAACAATGAACTCAATTTTTTCATAATGCTCTCCTTCACTTATTTGTTTGAAAAACGCCTTGTCTTTTCCCCCCCTTGCGTACATCATCTAGTGGCATCCTCCGCCAAACGATGGATTCTCTCACCAACAGCCACAGGTCTTCCCCAAATTTTTTCGTTCTCGTTCTATTTTCTTTCATAGTACGAAAGCGATTGAATTTCAATCTGAAAGCGAATGAAGTCCCGCGGCTATCTCGTGAATTTCTGGTTTCTCATATTCTCTTAATCGAATAACGGTTTCAACCTTTTGCATTTATTTTCTAAATGCAGGAAATAAATCAAATGTTTGATTCGATTCCGACCCAACAATCGTTTGAAAAGTATTTCGATATTTTCATTTCCAAAACAATTCGGGTCCAAACAAAATATACCTTCCATTTCCTGTTTTGTCAATCATCTTTTCGCCCCTTTTCGAATTTTAAACAAAAAAAATCAGGAAAAAGAATCCGATTCTTTTTCCTGATTTTTGGTTCTGTTCGGTTTGTTCTATTTCTTTTCGTTTTGGTCTGTTTTGTCGACAGGCGAAAATAAGACCTGAATATGGAGGTGGGCGCAAGAAAGATTCTTGCGCCCATCGTTAATGTAACACCATCATTGTTTGTCGTTCCGCTGCTTCACTTTCGTACCGGCAAATGCAATATGTATGGAGTAACCTAAATAAAAAAGATGTTTGCGGGAGATTATATATTCCCGGCGCGCCGGTGATTACAGCGCGCCGGGAACGGAAAGGATTAGGGGAATCCTTTGTTTATTCCGCTATGCAGGCGGGCATCTTCTTGGCAGGTCTTGCCCGGAACAGGGGGCCGGGAATCTTTAAAACTGTTTTGCCCATGGATTTATTGAGGATGGTAGCTGCTGCAACGTAAAGGCCTAAAATACCTCCGATAAGCAGAGAGTATGCAATGATCTGGGACATTACCGCAAGCGTTGCACCTGCGCCAAACAGACCCAAGTCTTTCAGGGCGATAAGTACCACTGCCAAGTCCAGCCATACAACACACGAAGACATGACTGCGCTGGCATTTTTCAAATAAGCGGGTGTCCAGGAGACCAGTGCGATGGCAAGTACCAGCCAAGCCCAACCGTCAATGGTAGCATTTAACGCAATGCCACTCTGGGTCATCCAAAATTTGAAGAGCAATTCAGAGCCTGTGACAAACATAAAGAATGCGGAGAAGAATAAAAATACGTTTCCACCAAGGATGTTGCCTTCTTTTAACTCAATGATGCTGACGACGAGCTGAACTGCAAAACCACCCAAAAGCCAAATACCAAGCAGGGGGGTTGCATTCGCATCTACGCGTCCAGAATACACAGCAAAGAAGGTGAAACAGGCAATTGCTAAGGCTACGAGACCGCCAGGTGCTGGATCCGCCCAGTGGCTTCCATTTTTTTGTTCTGACATAACAATACCCTCCATAGTTTCCTGATTTCATGTTTTGGCTTTTGTTTGTGGCAAGTGTTCCGTCCGCTTCTTTTATGATGCCATATTACCATCACGCAAATAGTTTGTCAACAACTATTTTGCATGCAAATAATTATTATGCTATTAAATACATTTTTGCTATTTAATAGCATGCCTCGTTTGTTCAATATGTGTTTTTTCGTGCTATTTTTTCCTTTTTCTTCCCATTTGCCATTCCATTTTTTCCTCCTTTAGAGAAACATTCCAGAAAGAAATTATGCTTTTTGAGGAATGTTTCGAAAATAAAAAGGCCTTTTGTGGACGCTCCTTCCCACAAAGCAAGTTTGTTTCCATCTAAAAAAGGAAACGGACAAGGGGCATGGCTACACCCCTTGTCCGTTTCATAATAATGCAACATTGCATCATTCCAACACAGCCCGATGGAAAACCTTTTTCCCTTTTTTGATCATCAAGCCTTCTTCTGCCTGATCTTTTGTAAACGAAGCAGCCACATCTACCTTTTCCCCATTCACAGAAACGCCGCCCTGTGCAATGAGCCGCCGGGCCTCCCCTTTGGAAGGGGCAAGGCCGCATTGCAAAAGCAAATCCACCACACTGATGTGCCCGTCCTGGAAATGGGACTCTGCAAGGGCTGTTTGGGGCATGTTCTCCAAGTTGCCGCCCCCGACAAAGAGCCCCCGGGCCGTCTCCTGTGCTTCGTCTGCCGCCGCCTGACCATGAACCATCTCTGTCAGCTCATGCGCCAAAATCTCTTTCGCCTGGTTGAGCTGGCTGCCCTCCCATTTGTCCATCTCGTCGATTTGCTCCAGGGGCAAAAAGGTCAGCATCCGCAGACAGCGCAGGACATCTGCGTCGTCCACATTGCGCCAATATTGATAAAAGTCATATGGGCTGGTCTTCTCAGGGTCCAGCCAAACGGCACCTGCCTGGGTCTTGCCCATCTTCCGCCCGTCGGAGGTGAGCAGCAAGGTAAAGGTCATGCCATAGGCGTTCTCTCCCAGCTTGCGGCGGATCAGCTCCGTTCCGCCCAGGATGTTCGACCACTGGTCGTCCCCACCGCATTGGAGGCGGCAGCCATATTTTTGAAACAGAGCGTAAAAGTCATAGCTCTGCATGATCATATAGTTGAACTCCAAAAAGGACAGGCCCTTTTCCATTCGGTTTTTATAGCACTCCGCAGTGAGCATCCGATTGACGGAAAAATGAACTCCCACATCCCGCAGAAGCTCCACATAATTGAGGCTCAGCAGCCAGTCGGCATTGTTCACCATCAGCGCCTTCCCCTCGGAAAAGTCCAAAAACCGCTCCATCTGGACTTTAAAGCAGTCAGCGTTGTGCTGGATCTGCTCCTGAGTCATCATTTGGCGCATGTCGCTTCTCCCGGAAGGGTCACCCACCATGGTGGTGCCGCCGCCCAGCAGGGCGATGGGCCGGTTGCCCGCCTTTTGCAAATGGCGCATCACCACAAGCTGCAAAAAGTGACCCACGTGCAAGCTGTCGGCTGTGGCGTCAAAGCCGATGTAGAATGTGGCATTCCCGCTGTCCACCAGCGCCTGAATATCCTCTTCGTCCGTCATCTGGGCAATCAGGCCCCGGGCCTTGAGTTCTTCCATTACGGTCATTGTTTCCATCTCCTCATTCCGTTGTGTTCCACGCGGGGCGGCAAAAGCCGCCCCGTTCTTTTTTGATTCCTGCAGCAATTGGCTTTGACGCTAAGTCTTCTCCTTGATCTTGCTCCACATAGAAAGCATCTCCCTAGCATTTTGCAGGCTGGATTCCGTCACCTGGTCGCCGGAGACGATTCTTGCAATTTCCAGTGCCCGCTCCTCCGCCTCCAGCGGGTGAACGGCGGTAAAGGTACGGCCTTTCTCCTCCTGCTTTTCCACCAGAAAATGAATCTCACCGGCGGCGGCGATCTGAGGCAGATGGGTAACACAGAGAACCTGGCGCTTTTCCGAGACAGAGCGCAGCTTTTCCGCCACCCGGCTGGCGGCGCGGCCGCTGACGCCGGTGTCCACTTCGTCGAACACCAAAGTACCTACGTCGTCATCCTCCGCCAACACGCTTTTCATGGCCAGCATGATCCGGGCCAGCTCGCCGCCGGACGCAATTTTATGAATGGGTCGCAGATCTTCCCCCGCGTTGGCAGAGAGCAAAAACCGCACCTGATCCATCCCCGTTTCGTCCAGACCATATAGGGCGTTCTTTGGTGTAAACTCCACCTTCAGCCGCACCCCCTGCATATTCAGATGGGTCAGCTCCGCTGTGATCCGCTCTTCCAGCGCCACGGCCGCCCGCTTCCGGGCGGCGGACAGGCGGCGCGCCGCCTGGACAGCGTCCTCCAACGCCTGATCCATCTGCTGTTCCAGACGGGTCAGCGTGTCGTCTGCCAGCTCGATCCGCTCCAGCTCTTTTTGGCTCTCTTCCAGATAAGAGAGCATCTCTTTCGTATCGGCCCCATATTTCCGGCCAAGACGGTATAAAAGATCCAGCCGCCCTTCCAGCGCATCCAATTCCCCGGGAGAAAAGTCAAATTGGTACCGCAGGTCCCGCACCTCTTCCGCCATGTCCCGCACGGCATAGACCGTTTCGTCCATTCGACCGGAAAGGGATTCCAGTTCCCCGCTGACAGATGCGGCCGTGCGTAGAGCCCGTGCCGCCTCTTCCAAAAGGACCAGCGCGCCTGCGGAATCCTCATCCCCCACAAGGCACTGACCAGATTGCTCCAGCGCCTCCATAAATTTTCCGGCACCCCGCAGCAATGTACGCCGGGCGCGGAGGGCTTCTTCCTCCCCATCCTGCAAATTGGCCCGCTCCAGCTCTTCGATCTGGTAGCGGAGGGTGTCTACTTTTCGGCTTTTTTCCGCTTCGTCCATTCGCAGGGCATCCATTTCTTTTTTCAGTGCGGCAAGCCTCTGATAAGCAGCCTGGTACGCCTTCTGCTCCGCTCCATCTGCCGCAAACCGGTCTAAATAAGACAGGTGGCGCCCTTCATTCAGCAACTGCTGCCCATCTTGCTGGCCATGAATATTTAAAAGCTGTCCGCCCAGCGCCCGCAAGGCAGACACCGGCACAGGCCGACCGCCTACCCGGCAAAGACTTCTGCCGTCTTTATGTAGCTCCCGCGTGAGAATCAGATTTCCGTCCTCGTCCGGCTGGACACCATTTTGCTCTAGCCAGGGCAAAGGCGGCACGTCCTGAAACACTGCCGTTGCCAGCGCCGAC
>JAQWCP010000233.1 GCA_028705905.1 Oscillospiraceae bacterium | reverse complement strand
CCCATCATAATAATCATAAAGAGCAGCATAATGGGGCTGGTGATAGCACTGAGCCCTCCAAAAATCCCATTTCCTATGGTGGAGCTAATGTCGGGAGTGCTTCCAAGCCCAGTAATAATTTCGTTTGCCACCTCGCCGAAGCTTTGCCCATAGCTGGTAATGCCTGCGGTGATACTACTTTGCAAATTGACTGACAGCTTGAACAGCTCCACCGGCACAATGGTAAAAAGTGATACCGCCATAAACCCCTTGATGGCATTGAGGGCGGCATCCTTTACGCTGCCTCTGCCGTGCTGATATTCAACACCGGTTTCAAAGCAGGATACCACCAGCCCTGTCCCATAGAGCGCCCAAGCAAGATAAGAGAAAAACAGGACGATAGAGGCCACCCAATTCATCTCAAATAGTTCCACACCCATATTTCCCATTTGGGAAAAGAAGTTGCCAAGAAAACCAATCACTTGACTATATACCCAGTCAATCAACTGGTCCATAATATCGCCAAGTATAAAATCCCATATAAACAAAGGTAAATCACCTCCTGTGCAAAGAATAAGGGCATACCGTTTTTTACGATACGCCCTTGGTTTTGCATAAAAAAATGACGAACAGCTAACCGGTTATCGGTTTCAACTGTTCGTCGTCCTGCGAAAATATTTCAATAATAAGTTTTGCTCCCAAACGGAAACCATAGGTAAATCGTTCCTCACTGCCAATACTAGTTAGCTGAATTTGTGCTGACACAAATTCCTTGAATAGCTGTTTCTGCTTTTCATCAAGCTGGCTATTTAGCTGTTCTTCCAAGTGGCTTAAGCTGCACATTGCCTTTTTATATTCGCTGCCGTGAATGACTTTCTGTGTTATGGGATTGAGTCTTCCGTTGTATAGGTCGCTTAGCACTTTTTCTTTCTGCATGATTCTCACCTCTTTCAAGCACAACACAATACCACAAGATATATGGTTTATCTATATCAAATAGAACAAACTATACTGCATATAGTTTTACATAGATTGTGTCATAGAAAGGTCTTGGCTTTGTTCCATGAACAATTCGGCATAGCTGTCGATCTGTTCTGACAACAACTCAAAATCCCTCGGTGTGGGCTGGTAAGCGTACCACTCAGCTTTTCCATCACATACCCACACATAGGGGACAATTCCATTCTTGAAATTGGGGTTATTTATTTTCTTTGTTCCCCAAACATCTTTAAATCGGACAGTCATGCTATCAATGGTTCCGCTGTTTTTATCCAGTGCGGTAAGCCGAATGCCATCATAATGATCCGCATATCCCAAGGTGACAAACTGCAGTTTAAGCCTGTTGTTTTCACCCAAAGTGATATATACAGCACGGCCGACAAACTTTGCGTTGTCATAGCTTTCTGTGCATTTCTTTAAATTCTGTTCAAAAAAGTTCATACTGCCTCCAATATTAATTTTCTTACATCCCAAGTATCGTCCAGAGTATCCTTGCATAAGGACGGTGAGCGGTTCTTGATTTTCATGATAGCTACCTCTTTTTATTGTTTATAATGAGTAACTTGAAAACCCTGATTTACTGTGGTAAACTTTCTACCCCAGCAGAAAGCTATTCAGCAATGTTTACAAACAAGAGGGTTGAATCGATCGATTTATTATGATAAAATGTTGGTAATTACTCTATCGGAGATAATATTTGCGAAAAGGTAGTGATGAAAAAAGTGCCCTATGGGGTTATTTATATTTGATACCATGGGGGGAAGTAAAGTGCAAAATCCTATCTTTGCGTTAATTACAAGTAGTGCAATCAATATACTTATGCTTCTAATTCTATTATATCTAATTTTAAAGAACACAGTTATGTCTGTTGGAAAAACAAAAGCATATATTGCAGTGATTATTTTAACGGTTATTGTGATAATTGCTGAACTATCTACCAGTGTGCTGGATTTACTTGGAGCGACATTTCGTATTCCAAACATAATTGCTAATATAGTTGGATTCTCACTTTCAACATGTATTCCTGTTCTGCTCGCCATGGTATTTGATGAAAAACTATACGGAAAACTTAAGTGCATTTGCATGCCTATTGCATTGAATTTTGTGCTTCTGATTTCTTCCGCATGGACTGGATGGATTTTTTTTATTTCAATGGATAATCAATATACGAGAGGTCCACTTTTTGGTATTTATATCATAACATACCTATGTGGTTTAGTTGTACTGATGATTTCCAACCACCACCAACTTTTACAATTTCAAGATACCGAACGTGCCTTTTTAATGATGCTGTATGCCATTTTTTTTATTGGAACAACGGTTCAAATTTTATTTCCTTTCATACACTCTACATGGCATTGTATTACCTTGGTTCTTGTTATGTACTATCTATTTCAGCGTGAATTGCAATTTAAATATGATATCGTTGCCGAAGTGTTAAATAGGCAGGCGTTTGATAAAAAGCTAAAAGCCATAAGTGCGACAGACCATTCGGGTATCATTTTATTCGACTTGGATGGATTTAAAAAAATAAATGACACATACGGTCATGCCAAGGGAGACTATTATCTTAAAACAGCGGCCGGTATTATTAAAAACAGTTTTAAGGATATAGGGCAGTGTTATCGTATTGGCGGAGATGAGTTTTGCGTTCTTGCTCAAAATACTAGCGAAGGTGCCATACATGAATGCATTAATCTTATGTTGCAATCTTTAAAAAAAACAAGGGAAGCAGACACTATAATGCCCATTATCTCATATGGATATAGCATTTATAGTAAGGGTGAACAGAGGGACATATTACTATCGTTCCAAGAAGCCGATAAAAAAATGTATACCTGCAAAAAGAACAGACGGATTGAATTCTTATTGTAAGCAAACATCTTAGTATGGCTAAATCAGCCTTGCTAGAACTAATCTCTATTACTACGAAAATATGGGCAACCTCGCCGTTTATGGTGGTTGCCCACTTTTCATTTCACCATCATAATCCAAGAATATTCCAGATGTAGAGTGGCGCCGTTAAAGTGAACACTAAGCATGCAAACAAGATGGCCGGCGCCGCCCATTCGAACTGACCGTGCTTGCGATAATCAAAATAAGCGAGACCAAGTTTAGCGAAGAAAAACACAGCGAGAATCAGATCGATTGCAGGGAATACCACTCTATTTACTACCGTCTTGATTTGACCGGAAGCATCGTTCCAGGTGCCCTCAATAGCTCCTGCCACATCGCCGGTACCGGCTGCAAACGCAGTTGTGCCAAACAAAATTGATACCACCAGAACAAGGCAAAGGGACAGGGCCAGTTTCTTGAATCTTATCATATAAACCACCTTTCAAAGATAAGCAAGGCCGCAGGATTCTGCGGCCTTGCTCTTTTTTAAATGTTCTCATGGCTGACGAGGGGCAACGTGCCAGTCCTGCCATAAGCTACCCCGGATTGTTAGCGAGTCGGTCAGATTGGCTGAAAGCATTCCCGTTGGTGTCCATACATCTATGAGCCATGTGTTGACGGTATAGGCTCCGTCCGGCATCCAAATCGGGCTGAAATGGGTACGATTTTTGTAGGTCGAGTAGGGATTTTGCTGAAATTCAAATCTCCCCAATTCCATGCGTTCCAACAGC
>JAQWCP010000013.1 GCA_028705905.1 Oscillospiraceae bacterium | reverse complement strand
TCAACAGAGCGCCCCGAAGCGCTGGATAAGGGGAACCTCATCCTTGCCGGAATTACCACCGAGCAGGTGTTACAGGCGGTTGACACAGCAGTTGAGATGAACAAGAGCAGCGATTACGGCATTCCTGTGCCAGATTATATTGATGAAAACGTAAGCAGAAAAGTGGTTAAGATTATACAGTCCTACACAAGTGTGGTTGATCGTATGGTATGGCGAAAGTATTAGATAAAGCATCATTGAAAGCAGGAGGACACGCTATGCAAATCGGTTGCACGAAAAAGCTGCTTGACTACCTCGGACAAGCGAGTGTGGCGGCAAATACTGAGATTGACTCGCTCTTTAGCTGGAGCGCCAATCTTCTCACGCTCAACCGCAGAAAGGCAATCGGCGGTTGTCAACGATGCCTCCCGCTACGGTTTTGTCTTATACGGTCTGACGGCAAAGAATCGAGAAGAACTTGATTCGCTAATTTTGCAGGGTATTCGCGCCTGTTTGGAAGCCGAACACATTGACCTAGCCCTCATCGACCGATATATGGTAGATGGCGGTGAAGCGATTAGCTACTCCAAAACCGCAAACCGCTCTTTTGTGGCGAGGCTGAACAAATTCTGTGAGCGCGCAGAATGGTTTGCCGAAGACATACGCTCGGAGAAAGTGCTGCAACGCAAACTTCTGGTTCGGTTAAATGATGATTATTTGACGACGGAAAGGAAACACTGCACACCCTATGACCTGTTGGCGGAGGGTTTGTCCAAGCACTATGGTGTCGAAGCGCCTTATCGCTGTCGTGCCGGTGTGTTTGATATTACCCTTCAGCTGGAAACGCCCTGTTATCGCCGCATTGTGATCCCCATGGATTGCAGTTTCTCCCAGTTCCACATCGCGTTGCAAACGCTGTTTTGTTGGCAAAACTATCACCTTCACGACTTCTGGCTGGAGACTTATCCCAATGGTCGACTGAAGGATATACTGGTAGGCTCTCCCCGAGAGGATGAATATGAGGGCGAGACGACCTGTCCGGACTCGGATGTGCTGCTGTCTGAGGTGTTTCCAGAACGGAAGAAAATCATCTACAACTATGACTTTGGTGACAACTGGATTCACGAAATCGAGCTGGTTGAAATCGTGGAGGACTACCAATACAACTATCCGCAATGCTTGGCGGCTACGGGCGATGCGCCGCCTGAGGACGTAGGCGGTCCCGGCGGTTATGCCGAGCTTCTGCGTGTACTGGTTGACCCCGAAGACCCTGAACATGAACATCTTAAACAGTGGGCGGATGGAATGCAATGGATGCCCTTTGATATGGAAAAAACCAATTGCAAGTTGAAATACTGCTTACGCCACGGCGGCGTGTGGTAAAAAGTTAAAGAGTCGGAAAACATTATGCTCGGAAATAGGCGTTAGGTTAAAAGCGTCAATAACGTTACCCAACTTCAACTGGAGCCAGCCTATAAATTAAAAATAGCACCGACACAACAGAGTGAAAATGCTCTGCTGTGTCGGTGTTTTTTTGTAAGTGTCAAATGTAATAGTACATCGAAAAATGCCCACGAGCATGAGACAATATCGGTAGTGTCAAGAATTGGACCTGTTGACAAAGTCCCTTATTCTACCTTATCACAATATCCCGTAGAAAGATGAAGGTTTGTTGGAGTTCAATGAACTCCAACAAACTACAGTTTCGTTCATCGAGAAAATGGGAGTGAGGTAAATGGGTATGCAGGAAATCAGCAAAGAAGTCCGACTGCAGAAATGGGCGCAGCAGGTAAAAACTTGCCGAGAAAGCGGACTGAGTGTGGCAGAGTGGTGTCGTGCAAATGGCATGAAGCCCAGTACATATTATAATCGTCAGCAGAAGGTTGCTCGAGCCGTGAGCCATGAGCTCACTGTGCAAGAACGGTCATCGCCAAGCTTTATAGAGTACCATCCGACGAGCTTCAGCCCAGAGCCAATGCTTATCATCCATTTGCCCAATGGGACGCTGGAGATCCATAAGGGCGCAGACACAAGCATCATCGAGCAAACGCTGCGCACCTTGAGTGAGCTAGGATTGTGCTGCGCTTTGCTGTGACGTTTATTTATGCAGGATGTATTTTTTATCTTTACCGCGTCCTACAATATCGATTAACCCCATATCAGCCATTTGTTTAGCTACGATATAAGCTCGGGTTCGTTTCAGATTCAGCAATTCCATTAATTCATCATCGGTAATTGCTTCATATTGGGACAAGTAGTCAAGAACAACCTGCATTTGTGCAGTGACTTTATATATTTTTGAGTCAGATTCATTCTCTGCAAAATTGTATTTCTCAGTATTTTCACCACGGAAATTCATATTCGGCAACACTATACGGAATGTGTTTTCCGACACTGTAATTTCAGGTTTTATGTCGGAATTACGATAGAGATCATATATTCTGCGAATACCCGTACCATATGCTTCAATATGCTTTAACCGGAAGAAAACCTGAGCAAGCTTAGGATTTCGAGGCTGAGAAATGCCGGTCATAATATCATTCGCGGACAAGCCGGGCAGAAGACCGCCGATTGAGATGAACTCCATACGTTCTTTATTTATATTGATAATTACGCTGCCACTGTAGCTGTAATCCCTGTGTATAAGAGCGTTTAGTAAGGCTTCGCGGATTGCTTCCGGCGGGTAGTCTATGCTGTCAATTCGATCAAGTCCACGGATAACCGAAACAGTTCGATTATTAAGCATCAAATAATCGTAAGCATCATGCAGCTGCTTGAAAATTGAGCCGGAGAATTCGCGCCGGTCGATAAAAATAGTATTGGCGGAATCGTCAAAAACAGCGACTTTAACAGTATGCGCACATTGGTCGGAAAGCAGCAGTGCGAGGTTTGTAAAAAGGTCTTTTTCGGCGTCCCGTAATCCCAGTGAAATATACTTGTCTTCAGCAAATGCAATGTTCCGGCCTTTGAATTCAGCCTCCGCAGAGTCAAAGGTTAAATCCTGCAAAATGCTTCTTGACGATTCAAACGAATCCCCATCCGAGTTTTTTATAAACTGACGTATTTGTTCCCATGTTGCCTGAGTGGATGACGTGCCCTGTCGAACATACACACCGGAAGGCTTTATTCCGTTTTTCTTCAGATAATACGGTTTTGCTGAACCTTCGGCTACGGTTATTTTAATTATGTTGTTTTTCAAGAGCTCGTATTTGGTGAACATCGTAACATCAGGCATTATAGTATCTCGGATGATGTTTGTAAGACGAGTGTAGGTTTCATCAACATCCTGAATGCCAACCTCATGTCCCTTATCATCAATTCCAATATAAATTGTCCCGCCTTCCGTATTGGCAAATGCTACGACTTCCTTGTTAATGTCTTCGGTGAGTGTTACTTTTAATTCTGCAGATTCGCTTTCATATATCATGATTAAACCTCCATTTCGAGTGGAAACGCTGTTCATGAAATATAGTATAGCATGAAAGTTCACTGAATTCAAGTGAAATTCACTAAATAACACTGAATATTCACCACAAACGAGTGGACAAGGTGAATATTTACATTTGCTTCTCATTCCGTAATGCTTTTTCGTTCGTAATTATTATGAATGTTACGAACGAAAGAGTTAAGGGGTTCTCATATAATCGGAAAAACCTATCTTAAGCAATAATTATCAAGAAACCTCTTGCAATCTACTCCGTTTAGAGCGAACATACGACAAAACGTGATGAGGAGTGGATTGCAATGAATGAAATAATCGTTATCGATAAGCGTGCAGGAATAGAAAGGGATAAAACTCGTGTCGCCGCCTATTGCCGTGTCAGCACGGAACAGCCGGGGCAAGAGGAAAGCTTTGATACACAGGTACAGTATTATCAAAAGCATCAGCCGTTTTGCGCGGAATGTGGTTGATTGTCAAACATATACCCGAAAGCTTAAGGAACTCGGCGTCGAGGTGCGATTTGAGCGTGAGCAGATCAGTAACATGGATCCGACGGCAGACTTTATCTTTTCAATCCTTGCTGCAATGGCCCAGGAGGAAAGTCATTCTTTAAGTGAAAATATGCGGTGGAGATATAAACAGAATTTCAAGAAAGGCATATACCGCATGGGAAATAACCGCATCCTGGGTTACGATATGGATGAAGATGGTAAACTTATCCCCAACCTTGATGCATGGATTGTGAGTCATATTTTTAATGGCTATTCTCAAGGGAAAGGCCTTACTGAACTGGCAAAGGAATTAAATGCCTTAGGTGTAAAATCTAAAAGAAGCGGCAATCCGTTCACTGCAGACCGTATTTACAACATGCTACAAAATGAGCGTTATATAGGAGACACCCTTCTTCAAAAGAATCCGCCGAAAGATTATCTCACAAAAACCCCGCAAATCGGAATACCTTATAAAAGCTATTATATTAAGAACTCGCATCAAGGGATTGTCAGCCGAGAGGTGTGGGACAGAGTGCAAAGTCGGATTACAAATCAAAAGAAAAGAAGGGATGAGAAAATTTATATTAGCGGAGATCAAGTGCATTTTCTTTATGGCATCCTTTTTTGCGGACGATGCGGCGCACCCTATACCCGCCGAACTGTCACGACCCGACAGAAGACCTATTATAAGGCATGGAACTGCAGAGAGCGTCAAAAAGGTAAAAACGGGAACGGATGTAAAAACCCCTCTGTTCGTGAGGAGGTGATTCTGCAAAAGATTGCCGAGGCCTCGGGAACGAAGTCATTTTGTAAAGATTCCTTTGATGAGCGAGTAGAAAAAATTATCGTCTCCAACGGAGAGGTGCAGGTTATTCCAAAAAACATTGATTGAGGAAACACCGCATATTTAATATTTCTGAACGCAAAAACGGCGCTCAACTTATCACAGTTGAATGCCGTTATTGTTATATCCCCTTTGTATCTTTATTTAATGCCGATTGACGAATTAAAACTCGGAACTGAGTAAAAAATCCGCTATATGCATTGTCTTGATACCTTTGTAATTGCCACCGGCAAAATCATCCATCATCAGTACATACTTCGGATAATTGTCGTGTATTTCAAGCAGACGGTCATATTCGCGCTTTTCCGTTTCCTCTGACTTGATTTCCTTTGTGACCTGAACATAAAGTTTATCCGCCTGGAAAGATGCTATTGTTTTGACATGAGCCACTAACCCGAAAACTCTGCTACGATACTCATTATCCTGAAAATCTGAGATTTTGGAAATGCCATCACTAATCTGCCCAAGCTCCGCATTCATCTGAATCATGTAATACTGGCCGACAACCATCGATGCAACTCCCATAGCTGCAGCTGCTGTACCTTTCTGAGCTTCAACTGCCACCAAATTTGCGTGACCACGAATTTCATCTGTCCCACGGTGGAAACCACGAACAACCCCTGCCATGCCTTTAGAATCCGTCAATTTTGCTCCACCTGGAATTATAGCTCGATATAACACCTCTCCATTCGCTTGCACGGCTTGTACAGCATTATTTGCTGCATTAGGCTGCCTCCTTTACTCACTTCCTGTCTTTATTTCCTTGCCATCAGGCAGAATAAAAGTCTGTTCAAATTTAACCTCCATAACGTCAGCTATCGCCTTAAGTTCTTCTAATGTAATCGTCTCACGCTTTAGCTTCTTCCCGAAGTTTTGTGGGGACTGGCCTAGACGTCTGGCCAGCTCAGAAACGCTGACATTCATTTGTTCACATACCTGTCGTATCATATCAGAAGTTTTCATAATGATTCCTCCACATATCAATACAAACATTATAAACCATTTGGTTTCAATTAACAAGAAAAACACATCCCGTCATTACCATAACAAAAACCCGCCACTCCTAAAAGAGTGAAATGGTATAAAGATAGGAGACACGAAAGCCCGTGTCTCCTATCTTTATACCATTTCACTCTTGAATTACAGCGGAAGATCTTTCTTACGAAAGCGGATTGCACCGATAATATAACAGATAATGCCGCCCACAGCGAGGATTCCGAATTCCCAAAGGTAGTCGGTTGTGCCGTCGAGAATGGAAATCGGATCAAACAGGGTGATGATTGAGCAATAATTAAAGTTGTTCAGCGCATCCATACGGATGATGGAAGGAAGAATCGGAGAGCCGAACAGACCAAGCATCGTGGCGACAAGGAAGAACATAGACAGTCCGCCGCCCAGTGCCATTGCCCGTTTGCTTCTATCGAACCAGCAGGATGTCAGGAAACAAATACCGCTCATAGCAAACATAACGAGGAATGCGCCGAGATTAAGAAGCAGAAGTTTTTCGTTGTTGAGCGTTGTGAAAACATCAACTGAATTCAGGCAGATAATACTTGTAATCGTTGTGCAGACAAACATCAGGAAAAGTGAACCTGCCAGATATATACCCTGGGTAAAGGTTACCGTGCGACGCTTGGTGGATGTGGAAAGGATATACGCCATGGAACCGCTGTCTACCTGCCCTGCGATGAGGGCGTTTGAAGTCATAATCATATAAATAATTGGAAGCAAAAGCCCTGCCATTTTGAAGAAAATGGAGCCGACCAGTATGCCGTACATATCCATTTGTCCGATTTCATCCAGCGCATCTGCCACTTCCTCCGGCAGACTTGCAAGGAGGCTGTTGGTGACTTCCTGCTTTAATTCGCTACGGACACTTTCTTCGCTTTCCCCGTCCTTTAGATTGTCAAGGCGGTATTCAAGGTTCGCACGGTAATCCACAATGGCAGCACCGGAAAGATTTTTCAATGTCGCATAGTCGGAATAGCCGAAATCTGCGTACATTTCCTCCGTAACGCCGTAGTCCGAAAGAGCATCCAGATTCTTTTCCACGTTTTCCTTACTGCTCATATTACCGGCAAGGAAAGCAGACACGTGATCCATCACATATTTTTCCCGTTCATCTGCGTGGGTTCGTTCCGTAATCGTGGAAAGGAGATCGGTATAGTGTGCCAATACTTCTCCATGTTCTTCATAGAAGGCATCAAAGAGGTAGCTTCCGTCCTCCTGCATATGGTTCAAGGTGTAGAAAATGACACCCTGCACTTCCTTTGCCTCATCGGAATCGGCTTTGTAACCAAGGGAATCAATCAGCTGCGGGTAATAGGTGTTTTGCAGGTCTGCCGCCGCTTCGGCATACGCCGCCATGCTTGCCGCTGGCGCTGCCCGCTCTGCGGGAACACCGCTTTGCAAAGCGTTCGTATAAGCGGTCGTGTAAGACGCAATAAAAGCCTCATCAAAATGCTTCATCGCATCGTTTCCGATTTCATATTGGTTCAGCGCCCGCTTTTGCAGAGATGATTCAATTTCACCGTCAATAATGGTGTTCTGAATGGCATCCTTGGTGGTACTGATATCCCCACGACCTGAAATCAGCATCACGCAGGATAGCATAAAGCAGACGGCAACGGTGATAATCAGCCACATCATACCGTTGGCTTTACAGGATTGTTTGAATAATGATTTACTGAACATTTTCTTCTATCTCCTTTTCTTGGGAACTGCCCAGTCGATTGCGAAAATATTTTTCCAGGTTATACCGCACTTCGGCAATAAATCGGACGTCCATCGAACTTAAGTCTCTGAAAAGACCGTCCAATTCTTCGCTGAAAAGCGATACCGTAACCTGTTGATATTTCGGCTGATCCCGCACAATTTGGTAATGCAGGGATTTGAATGCTTCATAATCTTTCTTTTGATTGAATTCAATCTTGTATTCCCGGTATTTTGGATTGCGGATGTCCTCCACGGAAACGATATCCGCAATTTTCCCGTTTACAATCAATGCCACCCGGTCGCAGGTCGTTTCCAGTTCTTCAAACATATGACTGCTCATAAATATGGTTTTACCGAGTGCGTGTTGCTCGCGTATAATATCAAGAAAGGCGCATCGCATCAGCGGGTCAAGACCGGTGGTAGGCTCATCCAAAAGGAGAATATCCGGATTTCCCATCAGCGCGGCGACAATGGCTGTTTTTTGCTTCATTCCCTTGCTCATGCGTTTTAAGGAAGCATTCGGGTCTAACTGCAACCGTTCAATCAATTCCTGCGCATAGGAAAGGTCCTTTACCCCTAAGAAATCTGCCTGACTGCGCAGAAAGGCAGTTCCGGTTTTAAGGTCCGGAAAAGCAATTTCGCCGGGAACATAGCCGATTTTCCGCACATATTCGCTGGAATGCTTCCAAGCCTCAAGGCCGTTGACGCAAACCGAGCCGGAGGTGGGCTTCACAAACCCCATAATCTGCCGGATTGTGGTGGTCTTTCCGCTGCCGTTCGTTCCAGCAAAACCCACCATTTCCCCCTGCCCGATGCGCAGGTCAATATCAAAAACGCCCCGCCCGTCACCGTAATCCTTCGTCAGCTTTTTCGCTTCAATTACCGTATTCATTTTGCAAAAACACCTCCGAAGCTTTTTTCTTCTTTATAGTAGCTCATAAAGTAATCCTCCAGCGTTTCCTTCCGGTGTTCAAACGCCGTCACATGGCAGCCGGAGAGCAGACGGATAAAATCATTGATATGTCTGTCGTTGACCGAAACCATGGCGCTCTTTTTTTCGGGCTCGCTGCTGATAAGAACCACGGAACCGTCCGCCCGGCAGACATCGCAGAATTTTGAAAGTCCCGCTTCATCGGCAAAGGTGATAAAATACTGCTTTTGCTCGGCATGGCGCAAATCGTCTGCCACAAAATCTGAAACGATTTTACCGTCTTTGATAATAGCAATCCGGTCACAGGTGGCATCCACTTCCGAAAAAATGTGGCTTGAAAGCAAAATCGTTTTTCCGCGCTTTTTCTCCGTGCGGACATAGTCAATAAAGGACTCCTGCATCACCGGATCAAGGCCGCTGGTGGGTTCATCTAAAATCAGAACCTCCGGGTCATTCATAAAGGCTGTGACAACCGCCAGCTTACGTTTCACACCGAGGCTCATTCGTTTGGTATCTCCCGAAGGGTCGAGTTCAAAACGGTCAATCAGCGTTTTCAAAAGCGCCTCGTTTTTTTGCCCCTGCATCTGCTGCATCATGTGCAAAAATTCCCAACCGGTTAGTCCCGCCGGCAGAGCATTTTCTCCCGGGATGTATCCGACCCGGGAAAGAATCCGGTCATATCTTCCGAAGGTTTCGGTATCAAAAATCATGGTCTTCCCGCTATCCGGCTTTGAAAAGCCCATCAAATGTCGGATGGTGGTGGATTTACCAGCTCCATTCGGCCCCAAAAAACCAAAAACCTCTCCGGCATCCACATGGAAAGAGACGTCAAACACGCCCCGCCCCGATCCGTAATCCTTAGTCAAATGGTCTACTTTAATAACACTCATAGATTATTTTCCTTTCATCCTTTCTGCCTTGCGTATTGCAATATGTAATATTTTCTTGTCATTTGGCAAGAAAATATTACGTGATAAGTATTTTTATGATATAATAAAGTTTAAATATTTTTCATTGCGGAGATTATTATTTTTATGGAATGCACTTTTTCTTATAACAAGCTTTGGCATCGCTTAATTGACCTAAAACTGAAAAAGAAGGGCCTTCAGGAAAAAGCGGGACTCAGCTCAAATGTGATTGCAAAATTAGGGCACGGAGAGTCGGTTACCCTTGATACGCTTGCTAAAATTTGTCTTGCCTTAAACTGCAATATAGGAAACCTAGTTGAAATCTTGCCGAAAGGAGTGCAGTAAAATGGCGAATTTTACGAAGCAGGCAATCAAATCCACATTTTTGGAACTGTTAAACAGTCATCCTTTGAGTGAAATTACCGTCAAGATGCTTGTGGAAAGCTGCGGAATCAACCGTAAATCCTTTTATTATCATTATCAGGATATTCCGTCTCTCATAGAAGAAATCAGCATGGAACGAGCAGACGAATTTATTGCACAGTACAAGAAATTCGACTCCATTGGAGATTGCCTTTCTGCTGCGATTGATTTCGTTCTGTCCCAAAAGAAATTGGTTTTCCACATCTATCGGTCTATGAACCGTGAAGTGTTTGAAGCTTCCCTGCTGAAAATCAGTGATTATATGGTGCGCTCTTATATCACAGACATTGCAGAGCCGTATCATATAACGGAAGATGATAAAGAAAATTTAATTATATGGTACCGTGGATTGTTTTTCGGTTTGATTGCTGAATGGCTGCACGATGGAATGAAGGAGGAGCATTTACCTGCGTTCCGCAAAGCCTGTCTGCTTCACCACGGGTTGATTGAACAGGTATTGCAAAAAGCGGAAGGTGAATCCAAAGCATAACCATTGCCAATACCGCTTCCCTATCCCGGTTGCTTACGGGCTGTTGCTCACGCAGCAGTTTTTTATTATATGAATTTTTTGGAAGGCTTCAACGGTCATTTCCGCGTTTCTGTTTCCTTTTGGGACAATTCTTGTTTATTGTGGTTTTTTTACCCATTTTTCGTATTTTGTCCGAATTTGCTTTGTTTGAATGGAAGGTTAGGCGATCAACGAGAGCTGCGATCATAGTTGTTTCACGTTTGGGCACCTTGCGTTCCCACGGGACAGCACAACCTTTGCAGTACTTAGACACTGTATTACGGGATATTTGTAGCTGCCTAGCTATTTCCCCCTGACTGATACAGGATAAATACATTTGGCGGATTTCTTTGTAATCTTTCACTGTAATCACCACTCCATTCACCCCTACCTCAGCGCAACCTGTGACAGCGTGTATTTCAAGTGGCTCACTTTCGGATGCGCATTAAGGGGTGCGGGATTTTCCAATTTCATTGCACGGCTTGGTCTCACCTGCTGCGATGCGGTCGCAATATTCCAAGTTGCCTTTGACGATCAAGTGGAAAAAGTCATTGCTTCCGATGGAGATGTGCAGGTTAATTTGAAAACAAGCAATTGAGCTATAACTTGCAACAATACAATATGTGTGGGATGACCACGAGGATATCATTGGCCGAACGTCCTTCAAGGAAAGGGTGCCGGTACCCGGTACAAGGTCTTATATAAAGATTAATAATGTATCATAAACGCACGCGTGCGTTTTTAGTGTAATGCGCATAAACACACTCTCACATGACACGATCAAGTTCTTTGCATTTTATCGCTGGCGTGATAAGATGACATTGTGTGCCTATGCATCATCTCATATCCTGCCTGTTTGGGAACACCATGTTTTACATCATGTTGCTTGGCATTCGCTACGCCCTGACATGGCAAACAAATAGTAAAAGCGAGGAGGCACAGCGTCATGAACCCTCGTAAAATTAGAATCGTATCAATGGCAGTATTGCTGCTGCTAACACTGGCATTCATTTTTTCAAACTCACTGCTCCCGGTAGCTCAGTCTCAGGAAAAGAGCCTTGGTGTTATGGAAATTGTAAAGCCAGTATTGGAGTTTTTTGTTGGTGAGGGAGCAGTGACCGACCACCTGGTAAGAAAGCTTGCACATTTTACAGAATTCCTCATCCTCGGCATTATCCTCACCCTGCTGTGTGTGCAGCGCCGCAGACCCCGGTTGCAGAATGTACTTATCTGTCTCAGCTTTGGGCTTGCAGCGGCGGTCATTGACGAATCCCTGCAAATGCTCACCGACAGAGCGCCGATGGTGACGGATGTTTTGCTGGATTTCAGCGGAGTTTTCTCCGGGGTTTTGATCACACTTATTCTTTATCAGCTCTTCTCTGCATGCAAGAAAGGATCGCTTCCGTTCGTGGAGAAATTGAAAAAACGGAAGGGGTAATCCTTTGTCAATGTACATACTTCATTTTTGCAAAAAAAAAGCCCGGACTTCCGGTACTAAGTAAACCTGCAGGCATGTGGGTGGGGACGAAAGCCCTGATTGGAATGGCAACACTTTTTTAGATAAATTTTATAAGAAGTGACTCCCTAAATTCAGCAAGTCTTTTGCAACTCAGTGTTCCGTGACTGCGTTTGTTATGAAACCACTCAACATATGGATAAGGACAGAAGCTACATGAACCTCTAGACCCCCTTGATAATTCAAACAAAGAGAACAAATCCCCACTCGTAATGGAGTGGGGATTTGTTCTCTCAACAATGGTTGATATGATGGTGGAGGAGGGTGGATTCGAACCACCGAAGTCGACGACAACAGATTTACAGTCTGCCCCCTTTGGCCACTCGGGAACTCCTCCGTATGATGATGTAATGAAGTATAAAATGGAGCTGGTGAACGGAATCGAACCGCCAACCTGCTGATTACAAATCAGCTGCTCTGCCAGTTGAGCTACACCAGCACCCTGAGTTACAGCGAAATTTATCTTAACAGATTCTTCTGCATTTGTCAACAGGAAATCCAAGATATCCTCTAAATTTACCTCCCCCTTATTTCCTACCCATATCTATGCCCGACCCGCACCTCCCAGCCGCTTCTTCTTTCCCCCCTCCAGATGGTCCCGTTCTCTGCACTTTTCATGTGTCGTATGTATCTTGTATTGCCCTTAGATTTTTCGCCGGATGTGAAAAAGGCACAGAAAGCATGTCTATTCGCTCAAAAATTCCCCCATAATGGGAGGGATTTCTGACATATTTTTAAAAAATTTTCATTTTTGCCTTGACAAGCATATTGCATGGTGCTATACTGCAAGTGCATTTTTAGTTAGTATACGAGATATTTGCAAGTAAATATTTCGCATCATTATATCTTGTATAAGGTTGCACGCAGAACTTATGTCACCGTGCATCTTGGGGCAAAACAAAAATGACCGTATTGCATAATAAGGAAAGGAAGCGCAGACAAATGGATCAAATGAATTTTTACTTACCGGAGGAACAACTGGCCGTACAAGAGATGGTACGTAACTTTACCGAGAAGAAATTGAAGCCCGGTGTCATTGATCGTGACGAGAAGGGCGAATTTTCCCTGGAGCTGTTTAGCGAAATGGGCAAGATGGGCCTGTTTGGCCTGGCATATCCGGAAGAGTTCGGCGGACAGGGCAAAGGTAGCTATCTTTCTTACGCCGTTGCTGTAGAGGAAATCTCTAAAGTTGATGCTTCTATGGGTATTGCATTTTCCGTTCTGGTTTCCCTGTATGGTGGCAGCGTCATGAACTCCCCCGCAGATGACGAAACCAAGAAAAAGTTCTTGGCTCCTGTCCTCACTGGCGACCACTTCGGTTCTTTCGGCCTCACCGAGCCCACTGCTGGTTCTGATGCCGCTGGCATCCGCACCGTTGCTGTAAAAGACGGCAATGATTACATCCTCAACGGCACAAAGATTTTCAACACCAACGGCCCGTTCGCTGATTACACCGCAGTGTATGCATTGCTTGAGCCGGAAAAGAAAGCAAAAGGCTTGGGTTGCTTCATCCTGCGTAAGGGTATGCCCGGCTTCTCCGTTGGCAAGATCGAAAATAAGATGGGCATCCGTGCCGCTCAGGTTTCTGAGCTGATCATGCAAGATGTGAGAGTACCTGCTGAGAACCTGATCGCTGTCAGCGGAACCGGGTTCCCCACTGCGATGAAGGCATTGGACGGCGGCCGTATCGGCGTTGCTGCACAGGGCCTGGGCATTGCAAAGGGCGCTTTTGAAATCACCAAGGAATATCTGAAGGTTCGTGAGCAGTTTGGCAAACCCCTGTACAAAAATCAGCACATTGCATTTAAAATGGCTGAATTGGACACCGAGATCGAAATGGCACAGCACCTCCTGTACAAGGCTTCCAGCGACAAGGATGCACACAGATCTTACACCGTTCCCGCTTCCAAGGCAAAAATGGTTTGCACCGACTGTGCCATGCACGTCACCACTGAATGTGTTCAGCTCATGGGCGGCGTAGGCTACATGAGAGAGTACCATGTTGAGCGTATGATGCGTGATGCTAAGATCACCCAGATCTACGAAGGCACCAACGAAGTGCAGAGAATGGTCATCAGCAACAACATGTTCAGAGAAAAGAAATAAGCCCGATGAATTGATAAATGCGGGCGCATGGTACATCTCCTTTCTGGAAATGACTATGCGCCCGCGCTTGCATCTCGTACTTTTGACAATTCAATGTTTTTCTCTTGGCTTTTTAACATTTTTCTTATAAAATGTTTGAAGATATACCCCCCCTAGCAGTGGCCTGTCTAGGCACTCAGAGCTGCAGAAAGGATGGATTTTTTATGGAATTCAACGAATGTATCAACTACTTATTGACGACAGCACAACACGCAGTTTTCCAGCGTATGACAGAACGCTTGTCAGAACATGACATCACTCCTGGTCAGTATGCTATCTTAAACTGTCTTTGGACCAATAAATCCGTCAACCCCAAAGAAATTGCCAAAATCTTATGTCTTGAGACATCTACAATTTCCGGTGTTATGGATCGAATGCAGAAAAAAGGCATCATTGACCGTTTGGTCAGTAAGGAAGATCGCCGTTGCGTCCAAGTCATGCTCACGGAAAAGGGCAAAATTTTGGAAGAACCCGTTCTCCACGTCGTGGAAGAAGTCAACAAAGAAGTGATGTCCGGATTTACGCCGGAAGAGCAAGCTCTTTTAAAAGACTGCTTACGTCGCATTGCCGGCCATGAAGAAGCCGGTATTTTGGAATTGGACTCTGTTGTAAATGGTTAATCGGACGATGCTGTTTTTCATTTTTGGCCAAAGAGAGGATGTCGCCTGTTCAAGATGGGACACACCACTTGTCTCCGCACCTCTTTTTTGCAAGAATGTCACGTTTCTCGAATATTTCACAGTTTTCCCCAAAGGGGAAAACCGTGTTTTTTCTACTTCCCCCCCGCTACATCTTTTCTATGAAAAGATGGGCGGGAAGTTTTTTTGTTCGTTTTTTCGCATGATTTGTATGTAAGGGTTTAAGAAAAGTCTATTTTTATCTTCTAAATCTTTCTTTTTTGTATTAAATTTCGATGGAAATGAAACTTTCTCGTTATGTTTTTAATCAAATGACTCCATTTTGTCAAAAACTCCTGGATTGCCTTTTATAAAATTTCTCTTTTTACGCCCTGCAAGAGAGATACATAATATTGTGAATTTATCTCATTACGATACTGGTTATCCACAGTTTCCACAGGTTTTTCCACAACCCCCTTCCCCCTATGGATCCAAGTCGTCACAGTCTTTTCCCCGCTGTTGCGCTTCTGTCCAGCATCACAGGTTTTCCACCGCACCCCACATTTCATCATTGACATAATCCTCCGTTTTCAGACATCCAAAAAATACAGACCCCTGTCT
>JAQWCP010000232.1 GCA_028705905.1 Oscillospiraceae bacterium | reverse complement strand
CAATAATTTTGTCCCCTGCAACGGTCGATTTGCACCACCACACAAAGAGAAACAAATTTGGGTAACTTCCCCCATCGGGCCGTAAAATGAAGCACGGGGCCACCATGAAAGCTATGGTGGCCCCGTATTTCATTCCACGGTTCCGCTGCCTTTCCCCGTTCTGATCTGTGCCAGAATCTGATTGACAACCGCAATTTTTTCCTCTGTTGTCACATCCGATTGATGTAATCTTCGTTCGATCATGTCCACATGGAACGCGCTTATTTTCTCTGCAAGATCATCCATGTCCGCATCTTTGGCAACGTGAACCATCACATGATGAACCAGGTTCTTTTTCATGCCCTGCCTCCTTTTGCCCAAGTGTCTTCTCTTCCATATGTACCCGGACCCTTGCCTGTCCTATGTCAATCTCTCTGGGATGCCGCGCCTGCGGCCTGTGTCAGTATGGGGGGATAAACCCAGAATATGTAACGTCATGCGGGGCGCCGCGCGGAATAAGTATGATACAGCACCCAAGGCCTAAGGCCCATCTGATCCCTGTTGGCCGCCATCAACAGAAGGACGGTGAATTGTTTTTGAAGTTTTTTGTTTACAGCCGCAAATCCGTCTACACCGGAAAAGGCGAAAGCATTGAAAATCAAATTGAAATGTGCAAGCAGTACATTCATACCAAATTCCCGGATGCTGCCGACACAGATATTACACTGTATGAAGACGAGGGGTTTTCCGCCAAAAATACAAATCGTCCGCAATTTCAGGAGATGCTGAAAAATATCCGGCAACATAAGCCGGATTTCGTTGTTTGCTACCGGCTGGACCGCATCAGCCGAAATGTAAGCGACTTTTCCACGCTGATTGAGGAGCTGAATCGCCGGGACATTTCTTTCGTCTGCATCAAGGAAGAGTTTGACACGTCAAAGCCCATGGGAAAGGCGATGATGTACATTGCTTCTGTTTTTGCCCAGTTGGAACGGGAAACCATCGCGGAGCGGATACGGGATAATATGCTGATGCTCGCCCGTACCGGGCGTTGGCTCGGCGGCACAACACCCACCGGATACACGTCCGAAAAACTGCGGGAGATCATCCTGGACGGAAAGGTAAAAACCTCTTGTAAACTGAAAGAAAACCCCGAAGAGCTTGGCGCCGTTGACATGATATTTGAAACGTTTTTAGAGCTGCGCAGCATTTCCGGCGTCAGCAAGCGTTTGACCACACAAGGAATGCAGTCCCGAAACGGCAAACCCTATTCCCTGCTCGGTATCAAGCAGATCTTGCAAAATCCTGTCTACTGCGCAGCCGACAAAGACGCGTTTGATTATTTCACAGCGGGCAACGCGGATGTTTGCTTTGCAGAGACAGAATGCACCTGCGCATTTGGGCTCCTTTCCTATAATAAGCGGGACTATAAAAAGAAACACACGCCCCGCCAGCCAATGAACAAATGGATCATTGCCATGGGAAAACACAAAGGGCGCATACCCGGCAAAAAATGGGTCGCCGTTCAGAAAATTTTGGAGGACAACATTCCCACAGGGGAAAAGCCCGGAACAATGCACAATACATATTCCCTGCTCTCCGGTTTGATTTACTGCGAAACCTGCGGCAGCCGCATGTTTGCCAAGCGCCGCACCGGAAAGGGGGCAAATCCCGATTTTTATGACTATTTATGCAGCCGCAAACTGCGGGGCGGCACAGACAGGTGCAGCTGTCAGAATATCAACGGAATGCAGGCAGACGCCATGGTGTGCGAGGCTCTGATGGGGTACACGACCGATCCTGCCATCGTGTGCAAGCTACTGGAGGTGCTAAAGCGCGGCTTGCAGGGGCAAGCACAGGAAAACCCGCTGCGCGGCGTCGATCTGCGGATAAAAACATGTAACGCCGAGATCAACCATCTGATCGATCTTTTGGCACGGGACAAGTTTGACCCCGCCTCACTTCAGCAAATCAACACCAGAATCGCTCAGCTTTCCAAAGAGCACCGGGATCTGGTCCAAAAACGTGAACAACTGCAAAAAAGTACAAATCCCACAGCGGAAACAGAACAACAAATTGACAAGCTGGCCAAGACACTAACGAGTTTGAAACACAGCTTCCCCATGCTTTCTGTCTACGAAAAACGCATCTTCATCAAACAATTGGTGCAAAAAATCACCTGGAATGGAACAGCCTTACATATTTTCATCGGCAGTAAATAGCTGGTGTCCCCTGCCGCCAACCGTCCCTTTTCTGCCTGTGAGCGGCCGTTCCCCCACATGCTTTCCATATGATGTGATTTTTTCTTCCTTAAAAAGGTAAATTTTTTATGTAACCGGGCAAAAATGAATTGCTTTTAATCGGAAAAAAAGGTATAAATATAAGTGTATGGATAGAAGTATAACTTCTTTCGTGTTTTTCTCAAAAGCGTTTTGAAGGATGGTATTTCAAATGTCAGAATCTGAACACAGGAATATGTTCCCGCTGTCGCTCAGCCAGCGAAACATCTGGGACCTGGAATGCATTTTCGAAGGAACATCAATCAACAACATCAGCACCACCTTGCGCATCAATGGCCGGGTGGATTTCGCCATATTGCAAAAAACGCTCAACCTCATTCTATCTGTGGATCCGTCTCTTCGCACCCGCATCACCATGCATGACGGTGAGCCGATGCAGTATAGTGTGCAATTGACCCAAGAGCATTTCCCAGTATATGACTTTTCCGGCGCCGGAGACGACGGCTTGGCCGTCTGGGAGAACACCCTCACAAGAGAGCTGATCCCCGTGCTGGACTGTCCCCTCTACCGTTTTATTTTGTTCCGCACCGGAGAGCACTCCGGCGGCGTTTTCGTGAAGATCCATCATATCATATCAGACGGATGGTCTCAGGCCCTGATCTGCAACCGTATTTCCAAAACATATCTTGCGCTTCTGTCCGAACAGGACCCCCAACTGGACGATGCGCCCAGCTATGCGCTTCATGTGCAGGACGAGCAAGATTATTTGTCTTCCGCTCATTACAAAAAAGATCGGGAGTATTGGGTGCACCAACTCTCCAGCTTTAGCGAGCCCTCTGTCATCAAAGACCTGAAAGGGGCTGCGGTCAGCCCCGTTGGTCGCCGGGCCAGCTTTCATCTGCCCCAGCACTTGAATCACGCAATCTATTCCTTTTGTATCAAAAACCGTGTGGCCCCTTTTGCTGTGTTCTATATGGCTCTGGCCATTTATTTTAAGCAGACGGGTGGGGCCGACCGGTTTACCATTGGCGTCCCTATTTTCAACCGGACCAGCTATGTGTTTAAACAGTGCACGGGCATGTTTGTCAGCACGCTTCCATTTATCAACGAAATTCAGGATAGCTGGACCTTTTCTGAATTCAACGAGGCGCTTGCAGAGGTTTGGTATGATCTGCTCCGCCACCAGCGCTTTCCGCTGAAAGACATTTCGGCCATCGCCGATCTTGCCGACGGCCGTCTGTTCCAAATCGCCCTGTCCTATCAGGACAGCCGCGTTTATGAAAGCCATGACACCTCTGTGGTCTTTTCCGGCCGTTGGCATTATGGCGGCTATCAGGCGGAGCAGCTTTGCATCCACCTGAGTAATTTGGAATCCCCCCGGCAATACGCGGTGGATTATGACTATCTCA
>JAQWCP010000231.1 GCA_028705905.1 Oscillospiraceae bacterium | reverse complement strand
ATCCAAAATCCGGGTTACGTCCCGCACAAATCCCATATCCAGCATCCGGTCTGCCTCGTCCAGCACCACCGTTTCCACATGGTCCAACCGGATGGTGTGCCGCTTGTAGTGATCCATCAATCTGCCCGGCGTTGCCACAACAATCTGTGGTTTTCGCTTCAATTGACCGATCTGCCGTTCAATGGGCTGACCGCCATAGACCACTACGATTTTGACGCCCTGCTTAAAGGCTGCAAGCTCGCGCAGCTCCCCACCAATTTGCATGGCCAGCTCTCGTGTGGGTGCCAGAATCAGCCCTTGTACCGCTTGGTTTTGTACATCCAAATGTTCAATCATGGGGATTCCAAACGCAAATGTCTTCCCACTTCCGGTGGGTGCTTTGGCAATGACGTCCTTCCAATCCAGCATCGGCGGAATGACACCTGCCTGCACCGGCATTGCCTGTTCATATTCTTTTTTTTGCAGGGCGTGCATCATCGCAGGCGATAGACCAAGCTCTGCATACTGTACCATTTCATTTTGTTCGATTCCGTTAACTTCCATTCTTTTTCCTCTTTTTATCCTGTATCCCATGACAGGGGCGGGTGCGATTGCCTCTCGAACGAGCAAAATGCCAGTTGATTTCTTTTTATTTCGCGATCACCGCCGAAACGCCCTGTCTTTCTCTGCGACCTTTTTTATCATATCATAACTCCTCCTAATTCGCAACAAAAAGCAATATTTATGCAGCTTTCCCCTTGCGCACCAGAAGGGGGATTGATATAATTAATAATATTTTTCATACAATATGGGAGGCATAGAAATGGAAACGAAAACAATCAAGACAGAGCGCGCGTCGGTTCTCAAGCCGAAGCCCGACTCCGCCACCCTAAAATTTGGTGCCACATTTACAGATCATATGTTCTTAATGAACCATACAGACGGGATTGGCTGGCACGATCCTCGCATTGTGCCGTATGGCCCCATTGCACTGGAACCGTCTTCTATGGTTTTTCATTATGCCCAGGAAGTCTTTGAAGGATTAAAGGCATACCGCCGGGCAGACGGCGGCGTACAGTTGTTCCGGCCTTGGGATAATGTCCGCCGTCTCAACCGCTCCTGCGCCCGTCTCTGCATCCCCCAGCTGGATGAAGAATTGGCACTCAAAGGGATTGAACAGCTGGTTCAAATTGATGAGGGTTGGGTGCCTTCCGCGCCCCAAACTTCTCTCTACATTCGCCCCTTTGTCATCGCAACCGATCCCGCCGTTGGCGTACATGCGTCCCATACATATCTGTTCTGCATCATCGCCTGCCCGGTTGGTTCCTATTATCCAGCAGGTATGAATCCCGTTTCTATCTATGTGGAGAGCGAGGACGTACGCGCCGTCAAGGGCGGCACCGGCGATGCCAAAACCGGCGGCAACTATGCCGCTTCCTTGCGTGCCGGAGAGCGGGCAGAACAGTCCGGATATTCCCAAGTCCTTTGGCTGGACGGTGTCCACAGGAAATACATTGAAGAAGTGGGCGCAATGAATGTGCTGTTTAAAATCAATGGGGAAATTGTCACCCCCCCGCTGGGCGGCTCCATTCTGCCCGGAATCACACGTCAATCTTGTTTGGACCTGCTGAAAAGCTGGGAGTTGCCCGTTTCCGAGCGCCCCATCACCGTAGACGAGCTATTTGCCGCCGCAGAAAACGGAGCATTGGAAGAAGCCTGGGGCAGCGGCACCGCTGCCGTTATTTCCCCCATTGGTGAGCTGTGTTGGAACAAAAAAAAGGTCTCCATCAACGGCGGGGAAATCGGCCCTGTGACCCAGCGGCTTTATGATACTCTCACCGGAATTCAGTGGGGGTCTATACCCGATCCCTTTGGCTGGACTCTCACATTATAACCCAAATTGCCGAAAACCAACTGGTCTATGGGCCAGTTGGTTTTTTATTTGCATATCAGGCATATTTTAATACAATTGGCAAAGACTATCCATATCACCGCAAGCAAGAGCATGAGACAAATGAGGAGGTTTTTGCTTTGAAAAAAATATGCCGTACACTGGTTTTGCTACTTGCCTTCTGTTGCATCTCCATATCATCCCTTTCCGCGTCCGCATTCTTTTTCGATTTGCTCAACACAACGCCTTCCACTGTACTCTCTTCCCAAATAGGTGAAAACGACAACTTTTTGAGCCCGGTTTTTTCCATGATGAAAGCCGAGCTGCTTTCCCAGCCTGTGGGGAGCGCACCCGTGGCGGAAAATTTGGATTTACAAACCTACCAAAACGTACCGCTCTCCGCCCGGTTCTCTGCAGTTGATGCGGATGGTGATACCGTCACGTTTCAGCTTACCGATAAGCCGGCACGTGGTGAGGTCACCATTGATACGACGGACCCCAGTTGCTTTCTCTATTCTCCTTATGAAAATAAAAGGGGGAAAGATTCCTTCACTTATGTCGCAATTGACGCGACGGGCAATGTCTCTCAACCCGCCACCGTACACGTGGTCATCAAAAAGCCTTCTACCAAAATAAGATATGCCGACCTCACGGACTCCACATTCCAAAGAGCTGCCATTCGTTTGGCGGAAGAAGAAATTTTTGTGGGAGAATGCATGGGTGGGACGTACTTCTTCCGGCCGGATACCGGTGTATCCCGGGCCGACTTCCTTTCCGCTGCACTTACCACATTGGGGATCACAGACTTGTCTACCGTCCCAAAAACCGGGTTTGCTGATGACAATGCCATCCCCACCTGGGCCAAGCCATATGCCGCAACCGGTCTCAAACTGGGGGCTGTCCGTGGCCTGCGCGACCACGCCGGACAGATCGTTTTTTCTTCCGACGCCTCCATTACGCTGGCGGAAGCCTCTGTCATCCTAAACCGGCTCCTGAGCGTTTCCGACATCCCCTCTTCCATTTCCTGTGTAGACCAGAGTATTGTCCCCACCTGGGCATATCAATCCACCGCCAATTTAGCGGCCTGCGGCGTCCTATCCAACGCCAGTACCGCCGCCTCACTCTCTTCCACATTGACCCGCGGCGAAATGGCAGACCTGCTTTGCGCCGCCCTGGACTTCACGGAATCCCGTGATGGGTTTTATGCCTTTTGAAAATGAAGTGACCAACGGATTTTGCACCGTTCGTCCTTGTACAGATAGGAGGCGTGGCTGGCCAGCCACGCCTCCTGTTTGTTTCTCCGCGATATCCTCGCTCTGTGATGGTGCGTCGGCACATAGTGCCTCTCTACTTCCCTTTTACGATAATCCCGGTGCCATGCAGGTCACACAGCGGGAAGAGGTAAATCCCCCGCTCTTCACAATATGCCTGCACCGCCTCTCCTGCGCCTTTGTACTGCTTGCTGTTATAGTCGTGCAAAATCAGATACCCCCCCGGGCTCATGCGGGGATAAAAGTAACGCAGTCCCTCATACATAGGCAAATACAAGTCCGCATCCAGGCTGACAAGCGCATATTGCTCCTCCGGCATCCCCTGGGCGCTGTCTGGAAAATGGCCTTGCCGTACCACGATCTGCTCCGGATGGGGCATCCGCGCCAAAACAGCGGAAACGGAGGTGTCTCCAAAATCTCCCACCGCCGCTTTCGAGTGTTGCGCTTCTTCCTCCTGCTTCACGTCCCGCTGGTCAAAGCCTTCAAATGTATCAAATAAATAAAAGGT
>JAQWCP010000230.1 GCA_028705905.1 Oscillospiraceae bacterium | reverse complement strand
TCCGCTTAGATAAAACCAAAAAGGCAATTTGACCGTTCCAAAATAAATGCTGACCAAATCGCCGGGCAACATGCCGACCACCCGCGTAAGTATGGAAAGCTGAAAACTTCCGTTCTGCTGAAGAGATTCTATAACTGCAAATTTAGGGTATCTTCCTTTCAACCGATTTACAAAATCAAAGGAAAGGAGATTTCCAACACAATAGGGCAATGTAACGCACACCGTCAGACCCATAAAATTCAAAAGCAATGCAGTCGGCAACGAAAATGATAGTGCCGTGAGGCAATACAATGCGGTCAAGGGAAAAAAGACAGAGAGACTCTTTAATGCGTAAAGTGCCATAATCAGCAAAATAGCAGCAGCCGTATGGTTTGCGCTCCATACCTGCAATTTCTCTAAGCCACCCAGCTTCTCTAGGGCAATCAAAAGTCCGGTAAAGCTGAGCATTAAAATTGGTAGAAGAATTTTTACAAGCCGTTTCATTGTTTGCTGCATATTGCCCTCTTTAAACTAGTTGAATGACCGAAGCTGATTATGAACGTGCAGAGGCATCCAATTCCTCAATGGCTTTGTTTGTTGGCAGGGGGCCTGTTGCTCGAACCGCGGCATAGAAAATAATTTGCAGCCCCAGCAAGATAATGTGAACCCGAACCTTTTCAGCCGGGTAAAAAAGCAGGACAAACGCCAGTGTAATTTGTGCAATGGCTTTCAAAAATAGCATTGTCCTCGGCATTTGTTGAAAAAAAGCCGAAAGGCCTGCTGCAAGACTTCTGCCGCCCTTTATAAGTCCCAAAATTCCCCACGATACACCAATAAACGGAATGGCCTTTTCTCCTTGAATCATTGTAATAAAGCCCAAAAGAAACAACAAAATTGCACGAGCGATACCGTCTGTACATTCTTGCGTTCGCATCCCATTTGATTGCCACCGCAGAAGCTCAAAAACCATGCCTATTGATGAAAAAAGCATTGCACTGCCGAGTAATTCTGGTAAAATATATAGTATATGGGTAGATCGAAGGATACAAAGTGTTCCTACAATGATCAAAGCAATTCGAGAGCAGAAATTCAAGCGGGTTTGTTTTGACATTTTACATTACTCCATAAAGAAAGGCGGCAGATAGATGAAAGGAACAGAATCTGCTATCATGGATGCTTTTGGACAACTTCTGGATGAAAAGCCACTAAATAAAATAACGGTAAAGGATATTGTGGAACGTTGTGAGATCAATCGAAATACGTTTTACTACCACTTTCAAGATATCCCAACACTGCTGGAGCAGACCTTAAATGAAAAGGCGGATTGGCTGATCCAGAATCATTATTCTCCCGGTCGTCCGATTGATTGCGTTCGTCCCTTGATTCAATATGGGATGGAGCGAAAGCGCGCCATTCTTCATGTTTATAAGGCCGTTCCCTGTGAGCGGTTTCTAATGCTTATTGAGAAGATTTTAGGCTATATCGTTCGTGAATATTTCGAGAATGCATTTGCCCAAGCAATGCCCAATCCGGAGGATAAAGAGCTTTTGGTTCGCTACTATCAATGCACTATGGTAGGTATCCTTTTGGACTGGATCAGCGCTGACATGAGCTATGATTTGCTGCATGCATCGGAAAGGCTCTGCACACTGATGGAAGGTACAGGGCGCCAAGCAATGCACAAAGCTGCGCAATGAGCTTATTCCACAACAGCCGCCACATATCGCAAATGTGGCGGCTGTTGTTGTTTTATTTGCCTTACTTGTTCTTTGCGGCTTGCTCTTCCTTCCACAAGGCATCGGCTTGCGCCTTCCAGCATTCTGCATAGGTATCACACTTACCGCACAGATGATCCGCCGTTTCCGGTGACTGCATATCGGTGGATTTTGCGCCGCTTTTTTCTACCATTTCCCGCAGCTTTTCCGGGTTTTCCAGCATGGGGCAAGGCCGCAGCATATTATCGTTGAACGGCATACTATCATGGTAGGCCATGAAGATGGGGCTTTGCAGAGCCTCCAGCAGCGTGCAGTGGCGAATATTGGCGTTTGAGTAGTGAATGAACACACAGGGATCAACATCGCCATTGGCATTGATATGGAGATACCGTTTGCCTCCGGCAATGCAGCCGCCTACATATTCGGCATCGTTTTGGAAGTCCATGGCAAACAGGGGCTTTGTGGCGCGCAGATCGCGGATTTTGTGATACACCGCCTTGCGCTGCTCAGGATTGGGCAGCAGCTCCGGAGAGGCATCGTTGCCAACGGGCATATAGTGGAAATACCAGATGAAATATGCACCCATCTCAATCAGACTGTTGTAGTACTCCTCAGAGGTAATGGATTCGTAGTTGGCACTGGTATAGCACGAGGAAATGCCGTACAGCAGCTTTTTGCTATGTAATAGCTCCATAGCCTTGATGACCTTTTGGTAGGTGCCCTTGCCACGGCGACCGTCCGTTGCTGCTTCGTCACCCTCCAGTGAAATAGCAGGAACAAAGTTTTTGACCCGCAGCATCTCATTGGCAAAGGCTTCATCAATCAAGGTAGCGTTTGTGAAGCATAGGAAGATACAGTCCGAATGCTTTTCGCAAAGACGAATCAAATCATTTTTGCGAACCATGGGTTCTCCGCCGGTGTAGATGTACATATAGACGCCAAGCTCTTTGCCTTGCTGAATGATGCTGTCTATTTCATCATAGGTCAAGTTCAGCTTGTTGCCATATTCGGCTGCCCAACATCCTGTACAGTGCAGATTGCAGGCACTTGTGGGATCAAGCAAAATTGCCCATGGAATATTGCAATTATATTTTTTGCGGCAAAATTCCTGCTTGTCCCAGCCAATAAGGCTGGCGTTGATAAACAGATTGACTGCAGTTGTCTTCATAACCTCTGGGTCAATATCATTGATAATATGCAAAAGATACGGATGATACGGATGATTGGGGTTTTCCATGACTTCGCGAATCATCTTACGTTGGGATTCAAATTCTCCGTTAGAAAATTTGTCTGCCCAGTCCATGAGGGAAAGCATATTTTTTTCCGGATCCTTGTAGAGATAATTAAATGCTTGTTCCAAACCGAAACGTTTAAGCGTACTTGAAACGTCCATATGTAGTGCCTCCTGTTATGTTTTTTTATTTAGAACTGTGACGGGGTCTGACCGTCAAAACAACGACATAGTGATTTAGAATGCCCTCCGCCAGTAGGACACAGACTGTCAAAGTATGAACAGCGACAGGGTTTGCGCTCATACAAATAAGAAGGACACTGGCAACACCTGTAATAATGGATAAAGTCAAAATTGATTTCCATTGCTCCAAGCCAAATCGTTTGGCGTCCTTTGACATCTGAAGCTTTAGCAAACCGTCCAATAACGCAATCCAACCAAAGCCTACAGACAGATAGGGCGCACATTGCGGCGCTTTTGCGAGAAGAATTGCTCCGATAACCAACATTAAAAGGCCAACGGCAAGATCGTACTGAAAAGCCAGACAGTATAGGTCGTTCGAGCAAAAGCCCATTATTTTGATTGCGCCATAGATAAGCAGAAAAACACCTGCGAAATAGCACTCTATTGTTTTTGGCGGGGATGGATTGAATAAATAAACTGCTGCGGCCAAATAGAATAAGGTGGAAACAAAAATATAGCCGTTTCGCGCTATTTGAAGTTGCTTAATTTG
>JAQWCP010000229.1 GCA_028705905.1 Oscillospiraceae bacterium | reverse complement strand
TTATGATACTATCAACTATACTTCTATACCTAAACTTGCGGCGTTGCTCCCCTACTCCGCCGCCACACTTAACAGACTTTTAGATAATGATGAATACAAAGACTTTCTTTCTATTGATAAGGATAATAGAACAATTACATTAAATAGTAGTGTGATAAAAGAAAGCAATAATAATTGCTTTGTTCGATTAACTGATAAAGAAGTAGCATACTTGCGGAAAGAGCAAGATAATCTATTGTGTAAGTATTATATTTACTTAAAATACTACTGCTCACTTGCGAAGAAAGCAGGAATTAAACAAGACTTTACTGCTAAACAGTTTCTATCTGCTATTGGCTATTCTACTAAATCACAATCGCAGTTAGATAAAATTAGCACTTATAATAATAAACTTAAAGAACAAGGATTGATTATAATTACACCTTACAGGGATGAATTAGGACATTTAAGAAATTGTTATAAAACTAATGATTGATAATATTTTGTAGGAGAACTATGGAACGGCTTTGATTATCATATTTTATAAGAGTTCCCTATTTTGTGATAAAACCCGCTCCCCATTACTTGATAAAAGCAAATCCCTATTTTGTGATAAAAATACAATCCCTAAAAGATGATAAAAGGAGATAATAGAAATGACCCATTTTGAACGCACTTACTTAATGCACCGCCCATCTAAGATTGCTATTAGTTATGCAGATGGAAGTGATAGAAAAAGCGGTGTTTATGACCTAACTGATGCCTTTAATAAGCAAAGAGAAGAAATGGCTATGCAATTAGAATACAGAGAGTTAGACCGCCTCGCAATGGAACTTGAAAAGGAGATACAGGCGGTAAAAGCACTTAGAATGGAAATGGAGAAATACAAGGTTGATTTTAGTATAACAGTTGAAGATGAAGCAACGAAGAAGATACAGGAAGTAATTAGCGGAATAGATAAGATGTTTAAGTAACAATGCCGCTGCCGCTATGCCGCCCCCTGCTGCCGCCACCCTTACTCTTGGAGAACAGAGTAAGGGTGGTTTTCTTTTTGGTTGTAGGACACCACACAGAGCCGCCTCCGCCGCTCCCTCCATCTTAAAATAGGGCAAACGCCACAGAGGACGTTTAGGGGCGTTTTAGGAGGCGTTTTGCTCTTGGGTGGTATCTCTACCCTAAGAGGGGTATAAAATCGATTGTAGGGCATTTTAGAGCCTTTGAGAGGCGTTTTAACTTTTATCCTCTTCACTTCACATTTTGAAATCAAACTTTGCAGAACCACCACACACAGCCGCCACCCTCTGCACCAAGAGCAAAGGCAGAGGAACAAGGATGTTACAAGGAAAAAAAGTTTTACTTGGTTTCTATTGGTTTTGGGGAACTTCAAAAACGCCTCAATTCTGCGGAACATTATGCGGAACAATGGAAACAGAAGAAGCCAAAAGCCTTGATATTGCAAGGCTTTTGGCTTTTCGGGATTTAATGAGTGGGAATAAGTAACGAAACCCCGAAAGCCTTGAAAAAATGGGCTTTCGGGGTTCTTTTTTGCGTTTGGCGTACGCAAACCGCACTATTTTTGAAAAGCAGATTTGAACCTTTTAGCCCGTTTGGGCGCGGCTTGGCGCGTTTCACTTTACTCAAAGGTGAAGAAAATTTTATGTGACAATGAAAAACAAAAGTGGTAAAATATGGATGAAAATACCAACATTAGGGCTTTTATTCTTGTAAACTAGAAGTATAAAACCATGTGATGATACAAGTGAACGACCTTGGTGTAATCTGAAGATAGATGTACTTGAGAGATCACTGCACATATAAAAAATAGGAGGCGCATTTCATGGGACATGTTTACTATGCAAAATCAAAGCTACCGAATGGAAAGCAACTTACGGTAGCAGAGCACTTGCGTGCGGTTGCAGATCTGGCGAAAATCTACGGAGGTGCATTCGGCCAGGAGAAAGAAGCGGAACTGTGCGGGATATTGCATGATTTTGGAAAGTATAGCGAGCGGTTTCAGGGTGTCCTCCAGGGCACCCATAAGAAGATCGACCATGCACTTGGCGGAGCGGCGCTGCTTTATGGGATTAAGAATGGGAAAAAGTATTGGCCTGCCATAGAAGCCATCAACGGGCATCACGACGGATTGCTGTCATTTGAGGAGGTTTTCCTGCATTTAAAGGAAAGCCTTGCAAAGTCAGAACCCGTCTACTGCAATGCAGGCAAAGAAGCTTCTTTGACAAAGGATACATACGGGTCTGCAAAACAGGCTTTTCAAGAGGATTTTCCCAATTATCTCTTCCCTGTCTTCCGGGCAGCTCCCAAGGAAGATAAAACAGCTGCCATGCTGAACACCAGAATGCTGTTTTCTTGTTTGGTGGATGCGGATTACAGCGCATCTGCGGAGGAGGAACAGGAGGGTTACCTGGAGCGGGCAGAACTGGAAGGGTTTGACCCGGCGCACTGGCTCGAAGAGCTGCTTGCATATCGAGAAAAGTTGAGAATGGGATCTAGTTCTGACCCGAAGCTAAATGAAATCCGAGACGAGCTGTTTGATCGCTGCGGGGAAATGGGCAAACAACCTGGTGGACTGTTTACGCTGACAGCTCCAACTGGAACGGGGAAAACGCTGGCACTGCTGCACTTTGCGCTCCACCATTGCATCGCCCAGGGAAAGCGGCGCATCATTCTCGTTCTGCCGTTTTTGACACTAGCGGAGCAAAACGCAGCAATTTACGAAAAAATTGTGCCGGAGCTATTGGAGGATCACAGCCAGAAGAATCTATCCGAGGACGCACAAGAGTATGCCGCCCGCTGGAGCGCCCCGGCCATCCTGACCACATCCGTCAAATTTTTTGAAGGCTTGTTTGCACAACGGCCGACAGACTGCCGGAAGCTGCACAATATTGCAAACAGTGTGGTGGTGTTTGACGAAGCGCAGAGCCTGAACCCAGAGGTAACCGCGGCGACACTGCGGGCAGTCAAGGCGCTGTGCGGGCATTATGGCTGCACGGTGGTGTTTTCCACTGCTACGCAGCCCAGCTTTGGCGCTCTGCCCGGAATGGACTGGGAGCCAAAGGAGATCATGACAGATTATGCGGCGATGTTTGACGCATTGCGTCGTACGCATGTGGAATGGCGGCTGGATCAACCCATATTGCTGGAAAAGATTGCGGCAGAGATGGCACAACAGGCCAGCGTCTGCACCATTGTCAATCTCAGAAAGCATGCACGAAAGCTGTACGGAATGCTGTCAGAGCGGTGTGAAGCGGGCAGTGTGTTCTTCATGACAACAGATCTCTGCCCGGCGCACCGCCGCCGCATTGTGTCAGAAATCAAATCGCGTCAGCAGAAACACCTCCCTTGCCGGGTGGTGTCGACGCAGTGCATTGAAGCAGGCGTCGACTTGGATTTCGTGACATTATACCGCGCACTGGCACCGCTGGATTCCATCATTCAGGCTGCGGGGCGGTGTAACAGAAATGGCAGAAATTCAGAAGGTGGACAGGTCCTAGTGTTCATCCCGGACGAGGAAGGAAACCTGTATCCAGGCATCTGGTACGAAAATGCGGCCCTGCTTGTCAAGCGGCTGAATATGGAACAGGAGATTGACATTCACGCTCCCGCTGACATTGAGCGGTATTATCGGGCACTTTTTTCCCGTGCCAAAGACAAGAAAAAATTGCGCGAGGCCATTGAGAGAAAGGATTATCTCGCAGTGGCCCGGGAG
>JAQWCP010000228.1 GCA_028705905.1 Oscillospiraceae bacterium | reverse complement strand
AACCTCGCCCTCTTCTGGGCGTGTGCTTTCGCAAACGCTGTTCCCGGTATTTTGTTGCAGCTTATTTTGATTCCCATTCTGGTCTTTACGCTGAAAGGAGCGAAGCTCCTTGACGAATGACGCATGGGCTCGCCTGCTTTTGCTGCACTTTGCCCGGTATCCAAACAGTACCTTACAGGACTTTTGCAAACTGTTGTTTCAAAGCGTCTTCGGACCGGGCCACTTGATCCGGCAGCCAGAGGAGAGCGCCTCCCGCATCCGATCGGAAATCAGAAGGGCCGCTCCTTTCTCTCATTTGTATGATCCGATCGGGAACGGTCTATCTCGTGTCCATTTGGGGGCGCTGCCTTCCAACTTTTCTCCGGAGACAGTGAACCGGGTGTTTACCGCCACAGCCGCCCAATGTAACGGGAGCAAGGTGGAATTAGAAGCAGGGCGAGATGCCCTGCTTGCCCTCTGCAAAGAAGGATTGCTGCCATTTTCCCCGCACGCTGTGGAGCGTGCATGGACTGTCTGGCAGAAAGCGGGGTATCCACCGGTGCATCACAGCGACGCCTATCGGACGGCGTATGCCCCGTCTTACCGGGTAGTCTGGGTGCAGTTCCCCCGGTATCTGCCCCTATTTTCCGCCATTGAGCAGATCCTCGCCCAACAGGGCCGTTGCACCGTCGCCATCGACGGGGGAAGTGGCGCGGGAAAAAGCACACTGGCTCTGCAGTTACAGCAAATTTACAGCTGCACTGCATTGCACATGGACGATTTTTTCCTCCCCGCTGCCCGCAAAACAAAACAGCGGCTGGAAACCCCCGGGGGCAACGTGGACTGGGAGCGGTTTTTATTAGAAGTTGGCCCTGCCCTTTTGCAAAATGCTCCTGTTCCGTACCGGCGGTTCGACTGTAAGCGCCAGCTGCTGCAACCCATAGAATATTTGCCAGTCGCCCCTCTCACCGTGGTGGAGGGGTCTTACAGTTTGCATCCTAAGCTCCGTCATTTGTATGACATAACTGTTTTTCTCACCTTATCGAAACAAACCCAAAAAGCGCGCATCGAGGCGCGCAGTGGTTCCATGCTCACCCAGTTTCTCCACGAGTGGATTCCGTTGGAGCAAGCGTATTGTGCCGCCTTTTCCCTGAAAGAGAACAGCACATTCTGTTTTTCTGCAGAAGATGAATGTTAAACATTCTTACCGTCGCTCTGAAAACAAAAAAGGAGCTTGTCCTTTGGAAATTCCAAATGGGCAAGCTCTTTGTGTTCATTTGCAAGAAGATAGGTTCGGATATTCCGCCCCCCGCTTCCATAGAATGAAAGAAACGGCCTTCTTTTTCACATGTACATCTCTCTTTACTCTTTACACATCTATGTCCTTGCTCACGTCGTAGGCCGAGCCACTTAGCGTGGGTGCCGAAGACGTCATACCGCCTACCGCCTGGCGAAATTTGATTCTGGAATGTTTGATCTCTTCATGTGCGGCGGACACCGCCTCTTCGGTCCGGTGCAGGGCGTCCTCACAAAAGTCGTTGGCCGCCTGGCGCAACTCGCGAGAGCGGGCTTCGGCTGCCTGGACGATCTCCGTACATTTTTTTCTCACAGCGAGCAACGTGGCATCGGCCGATACCATCTGACGGGCCTGTTCTTCCGCTTGGCGCTTGATCTGGTCAGCCTCCCGTTTCACGGTGGTCAGATACTCAGTCCTCGTGGCGATGAGCTTTTGGGCCTCCGCCAGCTCCAGCGGAAGCTGGGCACGGATTTCTTCCAGCAAATCCAGAGCCTTGTCCCGTTCCAAGATACACCGATCCGCCCCTAGGGGGAATCCCTTTGCATCCTCAATCATCTCATACAGCATCTTAATCAGGCTATCTACTTCACCAGCCATACGTTCCTCCTTTTCTCCGGCGGACGGATCAGTTTTATTATGCCGCCTCCCCCCCTGCCCGCCGAACCAAGGAAGATTCTTCTACAGCCGTCAAGCCTGCCAGCCGGAAGACGCGGAATGATATATTCCCATTTGCGCCCCTTAAAACGCGGGCAACGCACCTTTTAATTCTTTCATCTTCTGCTCCACATCATCGATGATTTCCCAAGGCACCCAGCCAGAAAGGTCGACGCCATAATGGGCCAGTTCTTTGATGGCGCTGGAGCTGAGGTACATGTACTTTTCACTGGCGGTCAAAAACATGGTGTCCAACTGGGGGTTCAGACGCCGATTGATCAGAGCCATCTGAAATTCTTTGTCAAAATCTGACACGGCCCGCAGACCTTGTACCACAACAGTGGCCCCCTTGGCCCTGGCGTAATCCGTTAGGAGGTCACTGGATACATCCACCTCCACATTCGGCACGCCCATTGTCACCCGGCGGATCAGGTCCGCCCGCTCGCTAGGTGAAAACAAGCCCGTGTTTTTCTCCATATTGTACATCACGCAGACAATCAGCTTGTCAAAACAATTGGCGGCGCGTTTAATGATATTCAAATGCCCTAATGTGATGGGGTCAAAGCTGCCGGGGTAAATTGCAGTTTTCATGGATTCCATCCTTCCGCCTCACAGGGTGACAGATTCCCCTTTATTATAAAGGAGGCAAATTTTTTTCATAAACTGTAATTTTAATTTTTCCATAGCGATACGCCCGACCCTCTCGAAAAGGCGGTGGAAGCTCCGGCAGCAACTCTGTCACACTACTTTCACACAATATTATACCATGATCCGATAGAATGTCAAACTTTGCAATGGCTTCCAACGAATTTTTTAAAAGGTCCGAGCCATAGGGCGGATCCAGAAAAATCAAGTCAAATGTCTCGTCCGTCCGGCCGAGAAATCCCAGTGCGTCCCCCAGTAAAACCTTGGCTCGCCCCTCCAACTTGCAAAGAGCCAAGTTTTCCCTCACCAGCCGGACGGCATCCGGCCGCATGTCCAAAAACGTAGCTGATTTTGCACCGCGACTGAGTGCCTCAATCCCCAACTGCCCTGTTCCCGCAAACAGGTCCAGCACCCGCCGGCCCTCTACACGGAATTGGAGAATGTTAAATATTGACTCTTTGACTCGGTCGGTGGTGGGTCTTGCCTCCATCCCTTTCAGTTCTTTCAGGCGTCTTCCTTTGGCGCTTCCTGTAATCACTCGCATCGTCGTTCCTCTTACTCTTTCGTCTCATTCGCCTGCTCCGCCGGTTGGGGTTCTTCCATCCCACGGAAAAAGGCGGCAATCAAAGCCGCCACGGGCTTTGGAACCACAGCTGCAAGTTCCGCCTCCGTCGCTTCTTTGATGGTCTTCACGCTGTGGAATGCCCGCAACAACGCCGCCTTGCGCGCCTGTCCTACACCGGGGATTTCGTCCAACACAGACGCACCGCTGCTCCGGCTGCGCCGCTTGCGGTGAAACGCAATGGCGCTGTTGTGCGTCTCATCTTGGATTCTGGCCACAAAGGAAAAAAGGCTTTGGTTTCCAACAAGGCCGATCTCCTGCCCCTCCGGGGAAATGAGCGCCCTTGTCCTGTGCTTGGCATCTTTCACCATGCCAAACACCGGCACATCACACCCGCACTCCAACAGCACCCGTCGGGCAATGGCGGCGTGGTTCCTGCCCCCGTCGATGAGCATCAGATCAGGCAGTGGGGAAAAGGCTTCATCCCCTTCCAAGAACCGCTCCACCCTGCGGCGGATGGTCTCTTCCATCGCCTGGTAGTCATCCGCCCCCACCTGCCCTTTGATGAG
>JAQWCP010000227.1 GCA_028705905.1 Oscillospiraceae bacterium | reverse complement strand
ATAATTAAATTAGAAAAAGAGAAGAAACGGGAAAGCTATAAGAACTGTGTGCCACCTAGGCGGCACACAGTTCTTATGGCCTTATTCTGAAGGCAAATGATTGACATATGCCTGCATTTCTTCTTTCGAGTAGATGAATTTTGTTTTTGCCAGAATCTCTTTTTGCTGTTGGGGAGATAAATTGGAAAAATAGGCCATTGCCTCTGTGTTTTTTGCCAAAGCCATGCCAAACCCCATGGGAACTTCCCCGTTGCTGATGACATTCATTTTGATCACCTCATGGGTAACATGCCCCAAGATGTGAATTTCATGTGGGAGAAACGAATTTTTTATTGGCCGATTCCAAGCGCTTCGCGGCCCATCGCGTCTGCGGCCAGCATGGCATCACACACCATGTCTGGGTTGACGGGGAAAGGCATATTCCCCATTGTGTCTTCCGGTGCGCAGGCGGCTTCGGCCACGAGCATGAGCTTTGTTCGCGAAATGTCTGTGATGCCAAGTTGCCCAAGGGTGACTGGCAGGCCCAGATCGATGCAAAGGTCGATGATCTGTTCCATTTCCTCCAATGGGCTGTTTTCCAGTACAAGCTGGGACAAGGTGCCAAACGCTACCTTTTCACCGTGATACATATGGTGACATTCATCCAGCTTGGTCAGTCCGTTGTGGATGGAATGCGCACCTGCCAATCCGCCGCTTTCAAAGCCAATGCCGCTCAGGAGAGTGTTTGCCTCAATGATTTTTTCAACCGATTTTGTGCATGCACCAGCCTCTAACGCCAGTTTGGCCTTAACCCCTTCTTCTACCAAAGTGTCAAAACAGAGTTTTGCAAGGCCCATAGCCGCCAAAGTGATGGCTCCGCCAGCGCAGGTGACAGCGCCCTTCCGCAGGGCGGCGCGTGCTTCAAAATAAGTGGCCAGGGCGTCTCCCATGCCCGACACAGTGAGCCGAACGGGAGAGGAGGCAATGACCGCTGTATCCATCAGAACAACATTGGGATTAGAGGGCAGAAACAGGTAAGCGTCAAATGCACCGTCCTCTGTATAGAGGACGGAAAGGGCACTGCATGGTGCGTCGGTGGAGGCGATGGTGGGGCAGATGACCACGGGCAGGTTGGAAAAATGAGCCACTGCTTTTGCGGTATCAAGTGTTTTGCCACCACCGATGCCCACAATGACATCGCACCCTTTTTCCTTGGCCACCGCCATGATCCGATCTACTTCCTGACGGCTGCACTCTCCATTGAAAAATTCAAATGTAATGGTTGCTTCTTGACCGGCAAAGCCGGATTCAATATCGGCGCCAATGCGACGATGGCCGGAGGCAGTGATCAAAGCCAAGGCGTGGTTTCCAAAGGGGGAAACATACGTTGCAAGACGTTTTAGTTCACCGTTTCCTTGTACATATTTGCCGGGGCTAATTAAAATATTGGCCATTCAATATCATCCTTTCATACAGTCCGTTTCGAATGAAACAGAAGTGAAGCGTTTCCTGCATTTTTACATTTCATTCCATGGGTGGGGTTTCTTTGTCTAGTATGGGAATTCAGTGTCTTCCTTATGTAAAAGAGGCAATAAATTCTCCTTGTGGAGGCGAGGGGAAAAGGGCAGTATATCAATGCATGAAGGGCCATTAACATTTCATTTGAAAAACGTTTCTCTATTGTACTAACAAAAAAATGAAAAAGCAAAGTGGTATTCCAAATTCACATATCCGCATGCCGAAAAAGACTGTGGGAACTCAACAAAAGCAATTGACGAGAGGAAAAATTAAATGTAATATATGACTATAAAACAAGCGGTTTACGAGACTCTAAAGACAACGTGTTCGGACAGTTCGACCGGGTTTTTCCGTTTTGCGTCACATTAGAAAAATGAACGAAATCATATTCAAGCAGGAGGTTTAAAGTGGTCGAGCGGCGTCGCAACAGGAAGCCGGCATACGGAGTGTCTCGGCATCATATACAACGTATATAGATGCTATGATAAGTATTATTTGGCGGTAGAGTTTCAAAAAATGACTGAAAAATTTAAAAACTAATTTGACATGGAGAACCCGCTGGCCATGTTAGATGAAGGAGTGAAGATCATGCCATTATTTGATACGTTTGTGCAGGAATTGAAATTTAAGGTGTTGAGCGAGGTTGCAAAACTTGCTTATCATGATGAACTCAATTCTGGAAAAGTCATGGAAATTGCGGAAAAGATTATTCCTGATGGAGACCCCACGATGCGTTGCTGCATCTACAAAGAGCGCGCCATCATCAATGAGAGAATTGGAATGGCAATGGGCGGCGATCAGGAAGACCCCAATGTAGTGGAAGTACTGCCAGTTGCATGCGATGAATGTCCAGTAGACGGCATCCACGTTTCGGAAGCATGCAGAGGCTGTATTGCCCACCGCTGTATGGCCGCATGTCCCAAGGACGCCATCCAGATTATCAATCACAAAGCAACCATTGACAAAAGCAAATGCATTGAATGTGGAAGATGCTTGGCTGCATGTCCCTATTCCGCTATTGTGAAAAACACAAGGCCTTGCGTCAACGCCTGTAAGCCCAAGGCGATCAATATTGATCCCAACACGAGAAAGGCGATCATTGACGAGAGCAAATGTATTTCCTGCGGTGCTTGTGTCTATCAATGTCCATTTGGCGCAATTGTAGATAAATCGTTTATTACAAAGGCTATTTCACTGATCAATGGATCCAACGACAACCAGGCGTACCATGTCTACGCCGTGGTGGCGCCTGCGATGGCAAGCCAGTATCAGGATGTGACAACGGAACAGGTGGTAGCAGGGATCAAGGCGCTTGGGTTCCACTCTGTGGTGGAAGCGGCTTGGGGCGCTGATGTGGTTGCGTATTTGGAAACCAAGGAACTGATGGAAAAAGGATTTCTGACGTCGTCCTGCTGTCCTGCATTTGTCAACTACATCCATAAAAACTTCCCCAAGATGGTAGAACATATTTCGCATAACTTCTCTCCTATGGCCCAGATGTCCAAATGGCTGAAAGAAACTGATCCAGGCTGCAAAGTTATTTGCATCGGCCCCTGTATTGCGAAGAAATCAGAAATGTTGTATACTAAAGCAAAGGAGCATGTGGATTGTTACATCACGTTTGAAGAGATGCAGGCGTTGTTTGATGCCAAGGGGATTGACCTTAAATCTCTCGAAGGGATGGATCTAGACAATGCGTCCTATTTTGGCAGAATTTTTGCAAGAAGTGGTGGCCTTGCGGTGGCAGTGGAAGAAGCATTGAAAGAAATGGGCATTACAGAAGAGCAATTCAAGTTTAATCCGGTGGCCTGTGATGGTATTTTAGAGTGCCGTACTGCCTTGATGAAGGCGCAAAGTGGTGTTTTGAAGGAGAATTTCATTGAAGGCATGGCATGTGAAAACGGTTGCATTGGCGGCCCGGCCTGCCTCAGCCACAGCTCCAAGAATCGCAGTCAGGTGGATGCTTATGGAAAGCTGTCAATGGAAAAAACCATCTTGGATGCCATATCTGTTTTGAATATAAAGGAGTAATGAAGTTATGACGATATTGGTTTGTATTGGAAGTGCATGTCATAAAAGGGGTTCCTATGCGATTTTGAAAAAGTTAAAGAAAATGGCAACGGAAAAGGCGTGGCAGATCAATTGAGTATCCAACCCACGTTCTGCCTTGGACAATGCAAAAACGGTGTAACGGTAAAAATAGATGAACAATT
>JAQWCP010000226.1:1177-3713 GCA_028705905.1 Oscillospiraceae bacterium | reverse complement strand
GACGCGCCCAACTCCACCGATGTGAACGCCGCCAACGTGGTCTTTACCATTTCCATCGTGGATTAAGGGGGCGACAGCATGATGAAATTCAAAACCAAGCCCCTGCTGTCCCTGCTGCTGGCGCTGGTCATGGTGTTGACTATGCTCCCCATGACGGCGCTGGCGGCAGAAGTGCCGGAAGAAACAACGGCTATCTGCACCGATGAAGCCTGCGAGCATGAGCACACGGAAGAACCTCTGGCAGAGGAAACGCCCGCACCCAGCGAAGCGGAAACGCCCGAAACCGCGCCGGTTGAGGTTGAATCTGATGTAAGCGAGGAAATTCCCGAAGCCCCGGAGGTTGACGCGCTTCCCGCTGTGGAAATGCCACCCGAAAGCACCGCCTATTCCGGCTACATCGGAGACAGTGCCGTTGCGTGGGAGCTTGACCCGGTAAGCGGACGGCTCTTTATCACCGGCTCCGGCAACTGCGAAACATTCACTTCGCCTGACGATCAGCCGTGGGCAGATCTCCGCACAGAAATCCATGAGGTCTGGTTCAACAGCATGGACACCCTGACCATAGAAAACCTTGCATATTGGTTTGCCGGTTGCACCGCCCTTGAAACCGCAGAAGTACCCTATACCACCCTTACCATCGGTGAGGCCGCTTTTGCAGACTGTCCCTCGCTTTACCGACTGATGCTCTATTACATGGATGTTTCGTTTTCCATTGCGCAAGGAGCATTTTACAGCGACACACTTGTGCCGTTGGAAGTGGATTTTATTCCGCAATCTGAGGTTGCCACCGAAATCCTCTATACCCATGATTGGTCAGCAGAAAACCGAGCCGCATACTTTGAGGACGTTTACAGCATGATGCAGCTGGCAAGTGGCTATTGCTCCTACTGCAAAGGCACTTATTCCTACACGCTGGCCTATGAACAGTGGACATCCTCTGTTCACTGTGTTCGTCATTGGTGTTACAACTGCGGTACAGATCAGGCTGGCGGCGTGCTGGGAGAATCTCATTCCTTCAGCAACGGTGTCTGCACCAAATGTGGCTATGACAATGGCTCAGGTGGCTGCAGCGGAGGCGGTTCCAGCACCTGCTATCACACCTCAACCCGCACGACATGGTCTGGCTGCGACTGGTATGAATACTGCCGCAACTGTGGTGAACTGGTGGATTCCGGCACGAGCCACGGCACCTATGTTTATGATTCGTGGGAATATTACAGCAGCACTCGCCACCGCAGATATTACTACTGCTCTGACTGCGGCGAAGGCTCCTATACCTATGGCAGTCACTCCACATCTACACGGTATTCGCAGTACAGTTCCACGCAGCACAGCGTTTCCAGCTATTGCTCCACCTGCGCTACCACAATTTCCACCTCTTACACAAGTCACAGCTTCAGCTATGGAAGCTGGCAAAATTACAACGGAACACAGCATAGACGGCTCAAGACCTGCTCTCAGTGCGGTTATAGTGAGTATGAGTATTCCAGCCATTCACTTTCCTATGGAAGCTGGACAAATTACTCTGCGTCACAGCATAGACGCACGGTGAGCTGCTCCACCTGCGGGCACAGCTCCTATGAATATGCCAGCCACACTCTTTCAAGCGGCGCATGGTCATCCATTTCAGCAACCCAGCACCGGCGAACGCTGTCTTGCTCCTGTGGGTACAGCACCACCGAAACGGCAAGCCATTTGCTGTGCTACGGCGCATGGGCGTCTATCTCAGATACCCAGCACCAGCGCACCGGCTCTTGCTCTTGTGGGTATAGCACGACGGAATCGGGCGCGCACTCAGATGCCGACGATAACGGTTATTGCGACGATTGCGAATACCTTATGACCCGCTTCTCCGTCACCGTTCCGGCGAGCCTGTCTTTGACCGTATCGGAGCGCGGTGAGGTTTATGCTGCGACCAATGCCGCCATAGTCAACAATTCCACCGGCGCGGTTGCCATCACCGGTGTGACGGTCAACACAGCAAACGGCTGGACGCTTGTTCCTTACAACACAAATTTTGCGTCAGCTAAGGTCGATTCCAAACAAATCGCATTCAGTATGAACGGGGCCGCATCCTCACTCACTGGAACATCGGAAGTGTTATCCCTGAACGGCGGATGGGCAATCAGTTCCGGCGCATCCCTTCCGTTGACCTATGATGCCATTGTGTCGGCAACTTCAACCATTTTGAATGAGCAGGCTTTAACCGTCGTTTTTGTCATTGAATGGCAGCCCAAGTAAGCAATTTTCCAAATCGTGCATGGAAGGAGGTCTCTTAATTGCAGGAAGAAGTAGAGAACAGAGCTGTTACACTAGCGATCAGCACAACAAAGCTCACCGGCCGCATTCTCAAAGCAGCTATGGGCAAGTATCTTGCCTATTGCAAAGAAAAAAAGCGAGAGAAACAGCGGGATAGTCCCAAAACCCCAACCGGCAAGCAGACGGTCAAACAGCTTGTTGGGCAGAACCAAGGCGTTTCAAACATTGAAATTAGCGACAGCAACATCAAGTCCTTTGAACGTGTTGCCCGGAAATA
>JAQWCP010000226.1:0-1167 GCA_028705905.1 Oscillospiraceae bacterium | reverse complement strand
CCGGAAATACGGCGTGGACTATGCGTTGAAAAAGAATTGCTCCGGCGAAAAGCCGAAGTATCTGGTCTTTTTCAAAGCCCGTGATGCCGATGCTTTGACAGCGGCTTTTACCGAGTACACTCAAAAGGTTATCAAAAAAGAAAAAGAACGCCCATCTGTCATTTCCCAGCTCCGCAAGTTTACTGAGCTTGTGCGTGGTCGAAAGCAGGACAAGGTGAAAAATAAGGAAAAAGGGCTGGAGCTATGAAGAACCTAAATCTAAAAAAGCTTATTCTCCCCAATATTCCGTATGTGCTGATCGCCTTGCTCTTTACAAAGGTGGGACAGGCATGGCGGCTATCCGTGGGCGGAGATCTATCCGCTAAGGTGCTGCACCTGTTAGACGGATTTTCTGCCGCATTCAGTTCCTTTCTGCCAAGCTTTCACCCCATTGATCTGTGTGTCGGTGTTGCTGCTGCCGTTATCATACGGCTTATCGTGTACTTCAAAGGCAAAAATGCTAAAAAGTTTCGCAAGAACATGGAATACGGCACCGCCCGGTGGGGCAGTGCTGAGGACATCAAGCCCTATGTTGACCCGGCCTTTCAAAACAACGTCATCCTTACCAAGACAGAGAGCCTTACCATGAACAACCGTCCCAAAGACCCCAAAACGGCACGAAACAAGAACGTCCTGATTGTGGGCGGGTCAGGTTCCGGTAAGACCCGATTTTGGCTGAAACCAAACCTGATGCAATGCCACAGTTCCTACGTTGTTACCGATCCAAAGGGCAGCATTGTGGTGGAGTGCGGAAAGCTCTTACAACGTAATGGTTACCGCATCAAGATTCTCAACACCATCAACTTCAAAAAGTCTATGCACTACAATCCCTTTTCCTATATCCACAGCGAAAAAGACATCTTAAAGCTGGTGACGACCTTAATCGCCAACACCAAAGGTGAGGGGAAATCCGGGGAGGATTTTTGGGTAAAGGCCGAAACGCTGCTCTATGTGGCGCTCATCGGCTATATCCATTATGAAGCCCCAGTGGAGGAACAGAATTTCTCTACACTCATCGAGTTTATCAACGCAATGGAAGTCCGTGAGGACGATGAGGAGTTTGAAAACCCCGTCGACCTGATGTTTAAGGAGCTGGAGAAAAAGTCTCCCCAGCATTTCGCCGTTCGG
>JAQWCP010000225.1 GCA_028705905.1 Oscillospiraceae bacterium | reverse complement strand
CGGGAGACTTGACTACAATGACCTGGCGGGATACTCCTTTGACCATGGAGGCCTCCTCCTTTTCCAATATTTTCTTCTCTCAGTGTAACCATGACAGGAAAGATATATACAAAAAAAGATAAAAAATTTTTGAAATTCCTCTTGTATTTTGGAAAGAAATCGTTATAATGAAGAGGCATATGAATAAGCAGAGTAGGCCAGCGCGTGTTTTGACTGGGATGCCCCAGTCACGGAGTTGTGTTTCTCCGGAGTGTCGGCGGGACGGGGAGTTGTCCGCCGAACGAAAAATCCATTTGGATTTACAGTGCGCTGACCGCATCCCGCTGCTACATACCGGAGTCTGGGCGGAAAAGGCCTCCTCTATGTGGCAACAACATTGAGAGGAGGATTTTTTTATGCAATTATATGCAGGACCATGGCAAAAAGAATATTGGCTGGAAGCCGCAAAAGCCCTGAAAAGTTTAAGGGTTTTGGTCTTTGCCGCCATCTTGGTGGGGCTGGAGATCATTTTGAGCATGCTGGTTATCCCAGTGGGGGGCAACGCACTCCAAATTCATTTTACTTTTTTGGTAATCGGCTTGTCCAATTTGGTTTGCGGTCCGTTTGTGGCGCTTCTGTCCGGTTGCGCCGCTGATTTATTGTCATTCTTTATCTTTCCAATGGGCGCGCCGTTTTTCCCCGGGTATACGCTGACGGCGATGCTCAGCGCATTCATTTATGCGCTTTTTTTCTTCCGGGCGCAGATCTCCGTTGTACGGATCATACTGTGTAAACTGGTCATCAATGTCGGTGTGAATGTTTTACTCGGTTCCGTTTGGCGTACGATGCTGTATGGAAAAGGATACTGGTTTTATTTTGGCACCAGTCTTATAAAAAACACAATTTTACTCCCCGTTGAAGTATTGGTTTTGTTTTTGGTTTTCAGTCTGCTTCTGAGACCATTGGCGCAAACAGGGCTGATTCCGCCGCAGCCCACAAAGCAAATTCCCTTTACCTGCTTCCGCCTGAGACGGGGACAAGAAACAACTTAAAAACAAAGAAATAAAAAAAGAGGATCTGGCTCTGCCAGGTCCTCTTTTTGTCATCCATCAGCTCAAACACGCAGGAAATGTCCGCAAACAAAGGACATTAGCATGCAACCTATCCACATGCGGGGGACGGGAATTCAAAGGCACTAACTTTTTTAGAAAATTCAAACTTTTCAAATAAAAAGGTGTTGACAAATCGGATGAAGAGGACTACAATAATATCGGAAACAGAAAATCATATAAAAGAATTCGAAAAGAGAATGAATAATTGGAAAAGTTCCAACTAAAGGAATAAAATTGTAGATATCGATAATAATTCTTGATTGATGGCAGGTTTGGGTGAAAGTTGATAAATTGTTTTCCCCTTTTCGATTACTTCACTTAAATCTGATGCAATATCATCAAAAGATGCTTTCCCAAAATGGGGAAGATGTCCACGAGTGAAAACCATCTAATTTCTGAAATGATTGTATTAAGGAGGCCTTTGTCATGACGAAGGAGAAGAATCGCACACCGTTGTATGAGACGTATCATCGTGCAAATGCCAATGCAAATCCTTATCGGTTTGCAACTACCATTGCAACGCACAAGGCAGACCATCGGAATCATAAATAATGTCTTGAGAAGCAGCTAAATGCCACAAGAGGATTCCTCTTGTGGCATTTTCTTATCACAGAGCCATGGAGCGCCCCCTTGTCAAATGGCACCTGGGGTGATACAATAAAGCAAAATTCATTTTGATGAAACCATCACAGGAGGATCGTTTGTGATTGAATTTCAAGCCCCTCAATTAGAGGACAAGCCGTGGGTAGATGCGCTTTTGGCGCAATCTCAGTTCCAGGGCTGTGAATATACGTTTACCAATTTATTTTTATGGAGCCAACTGTATCAAACAAAGATTACCCAATTGGATGGGTTTCTATTGGCCTGGTTTCAGCGGGACGAAGGGTGCCACTACCTTTTGCCAGCCGGGCAGGGCGATTTGAAGCGGGTAATGGAAAAGGTCCGGCAGGACCGTCATTGTCAGGCGCAGCCCCTGCGTTTGTCCGGCGTGACGGGAGAGGGAAAAGAACGTCTGGACACCCTGTTTCCCGGGCGGTTTTTGTATGAACACGACCCAGGATTGGATGACTATCTGTATCGTGCAGAGCGGCTGGCCACCCTTGCGGGGAAAAAGTTGCACGGAAAACGAAACCATATCAACCGGTTTATGACGCTCTACCCGGATTGGAGCGTGGAGCCGCTCCGGGCGGACAATGTTAAAGATTGTTGGACCGTTGAAAAAGCGTGGGCCGGCGCGGCGAATCAAGAGAATTTAAAAGATGGGACGGAGGCCGGAGAGGAGGCCAAGGGGGAGAGCAGGGCCCTTCGCCTGGCCCTGTGCCACCAAAAGGAACTGGGTCTGGAGGGGGCGGTGTTGCGCGTTGCCGGCCAGCCGGTAGCCTTTACGTTGGGCGGGCGGCTCAACCGGGATACCTTTGATGTTCATTTTGAAAAGGCGATTCCCGAAGTGCAGGGCGCGTTTCCCATGATCAACCGGGAATTTGTCCGGATGATCCTGGAGCGTTACCCTGAGATTCATTGGATCAACCGGGAGGAAGATTTGGGTCTGCCGGGTTTGAGACAGGCAAAGCGATCTTATGACCCAGACGGCATGGTGGTCAAGTACCGCGCCACGTTACAGGGGGAAGCACCATTATGGACAGAGTAGAATTGCGCCCTTCCCGGCCAGAAGATATGCCGGCAATGAAGGCGCTGTGGCAGGCTTGTTTTGGAGATACGGAGGCATATATTCAGTTTTTCTTTTCCAACCGTTATCGCCCGGAAGAGAGTTTTGTGCTGTTGCGCCAGGGCAGGTTGGAATCGATGCTGTTTGGGCTTTCCACTTCTATCTGCCTGCCCGATGGGAAACAGTACCAGGGTGCCTATGTATACGCCCTCTGCACAGGGGCGGCGGCGCGTGGAAAAGGAAACGCCCAGCTGCTTTTGCAGGAGGCAGGTGCGTATTTCAAAGGGCGGGGCTGTGCCTTTTTGAGCTTGACACCCCAAGAGCCACGTTTGGTTTCGTTTTTTCGGCGGTGTGGGTTTACCCCGGGCTTTCTGCTGCGGGAACGGGTGATCCCACGGGCAGATATACAAGAGAGCCCTGTGCCCGGTTCGCTGTTTCCTGTGGATGCGGAAACATATTGCGCCATCCGGGCGGAACGTTGCGCAGGGACGCTCCATGTGGGATGCGACGAGAAAGCGGCGGCCTATCAAAAGGCACTGTCCCAGCAGTCGGGCGGGGACTTGTACGGGCTGGAACTCAAATGGGGCGAAGGAGCGGGCCGCCGCGGGTGCATGGCGGCGGAATATGGGGAGGAAGGCCGTCTAGTGGTCAAAGAACTGCTTCTGCCAGAAGGTGCACATGAACCGGCCCTCTCTGCCATTGGAGCGGCGCTGCCCGCAACCTGCTACCAAATTCGCCTCCCTTTGCAGGCAGGGGGAGCAGAGGATGCCCTGCTGGAATTCGGGTTGGTTTTCCCGCTGCAACAGGACATGGAAGACGACGTGTTTCCCTTACTCCCTGGATATCCTGGCTTTGCATATGACTAAACACAAACACCCGGCGATGGATTTTTCATCGCCGGGTGTTCCGTTTGGTACGCAAAAACCAGCAGCCAAGGCCGAGCAGCAGGAGCAAAGAGA
>JAQWCP010000224.1 GCA_028705905.1 Oscillospiraceae bacterium | reverse complement strand
GCCAACCAACGGAGCCGTGACCAGGTCCTCGCCCTGTTCCACAGGGGCAGCCTCTGCCTCTGGCTTGGGTGTGTGGACAGAAATGGGCGGTGCCACCGGTGCGGTGGGGGTGCCTTCTCGTTTTAAAACGATCTCTTCTCCCTGGGTGCGCCATTCCAATGTGGTGAGACCAGAGCGTGAAAACCGCTCCATTAGCTGATACAGAGATTCCAGCTCCATCATTTACTGCTTGCGGCTGCGGACATACTCCAGAATGTCGCGCACCGTTCTGACATTGGGCATATCTTCGTCTGCAATCCCCACACCAAAGGTCTCTTCCATGGCCAAAGACAATTCCACGGCCTCCAAAGAGTCAATTTCCAAATCGTCGAATAAATTGGTATCCAGCGTCAGCTTCTCCTGCTCACAGCTGAGGGTATCTACGATCAAATCGCGTACTGTTTCAAACGTAAGTTCCATTAAAGTATGGTCCTCCTAAAATATTTTATCTAAATTATTTTAAGTAAATAATTTGAACATAATTATACAGAATTTCAATGGAATGTCAATAGTCAATTTAGTCGCCTCAGATCAAATTATTTTTGGCGGTTGCTTGTTTGTCTTGACGCACCGGGTCAAGGGATAGCTGGGAGAGGCGGCAGCATAAGCAAGAAATCGGGCCTGTACAGGAGGGGTGAAACGCAAAAAAACGGCATAGCCGATTTTTTCGACTATGCCGCATGATTGAAAAGAGGAGTCTCGATGCGGCCCGCCGCCGGCGGGCCGGGGGGCAGGACTATGCCTCTGAAGCGGGCAGCAGCCTGCTTTTTCGGCTGGGGAGATTGATCATCACCACAGCCCCCAGGATCAGGGCCATACCCAGTAGCTTTTCCAACGTAAAGGGCTCTCCCAGCAGCAGGACGCTAAAGCCGGTGGCGGCCAAAGGCTCGATGGTGGCGGTGATGGACGCCTCACTGTTGCCCACGTGCTTGAGACCGTATGTATAAAGCAAATACGGTGCGAGGCAGGTGGCAATGGACAGCCCCACGCCCAGCAAAATGAACAGGGGGGAGTGCATGTTTTCCGCCACCCGGGCGGGATCGCACAGAAGGCCGGAGCCAACGGCGGCAAAGGAAAAGGTGTAAAACGAGATGGTCATGCTATCGTACCGGCCCAGGGCCACCCGGCCGAAAATGGTGTAGAGGGCATACCCAAAGCCAGCACCCAGGCCGAACAAAATCCCCGCGGGGGCATAGGCAAAGCCGCCGCCCAGCAGGCCCGACACAAGGCCGGAGACAATGGCGCAGCCCGGCAGTGTTAGAACGAGGGCCAGCACCTTCCGAACCGTCAACTTATCTTTGAAAAAGAGGGCGGACAAAATGGTCACAAAGGCCGGGGCTGTATACAGCAGAACGGCGGCCACGGAAAGGGAGGTGTAGGCCATGGCGGAAAAATAGCAATAGTTAAAGGCCAGAAGGCTCACGATTCCGGTGCCGAAAAAAAGCCACAAGTCCCGGAGCCGGATACGCAGCTTCTTCCGGTCGAACAACAGCAGGTAAAGGAACAACAGCGCGGCGGACACAATGGTTCGGAGAAAGACGATCTCCAATCGGGACAGGTCATAGACCGAAAGGAGGGTGAAAAACAGGCCGGTGGAACCCCAAAGAACCGCTGCTGCTAGAATACAAATGTAGGCAAAGGTTTTTTTCTTTTCTTTCATCTTCCCAATTCTCCTTTGTTTGACAAAGTCCATCTCTCTGCCAGTATATCAAGCTCCGGCTCGTTCCGCAATCTTTACTTTTTCCCCAAAATGCGCTATACTTTTACCCATCTGCGGGACGATTGAGATGACCAAACGGCCCGCCGTTTCGGAAAGGAAGGAATACATTTGATTTATAATAACATTTTGGAAGCGTTGGGCCATACGCCCCTGGTGCGGCTCCAGCGGATGGGGGGCAAAGAAGATGCTCAGGTCCTGGTGAAATATGAGGGGCTGAATGTGGGCGGCTCCATTAAGACCCGCACCGCTTACAACATGATTTTGGAAGGCGAGAAGCAGGGGCTGATCGGGCCGGACACCATTTTGGTGGAGCCGACCAGCGGCAACCAGGGCATCGGCCTTGCTTTGATCGGCGCGGTGAAGGGGTACAAAACCATCATCATCATGCCCGACTCCGTCAGCCAGGAACGGCGGAAGCTGGTGGAACACTATGGTGCCACAGGGAAGCTGATCCACGATGCAGGGGACATCGGCGCCTGCATCAAAACCTGCATCCAGACGGCACAGGCCATGGCGCGGGAAGACCCCCGGGTCTATATTCCCCAGCAGTTTTCCAACCCCGCCAACCCAGAGGCCCACAAGCGCCACACGGCGCTGGAGATTTTGGAGCAGGCGGCCTGTCCCATCGACGGGTTCTGCTCTGGCGTGGGCACCGGCGGAACCATCTCCGGCATTGGCGAGGTGCTAAAGGGCCAGAACCCGGCCATCCGCATCTGGGCGGTGGAGCCGGAGCATGGGGCGATCCTGGCGGGTGGCCATGTGGGTACCCACCTGCAGATGGGTATTGGCGACGGGCTGATCCCGGACAATTTAAATCAGAGTATTTATGACCACATTTACATCGTCTCCGATGAGGAGGCCATCTCCACCGCCAAGGATCTGGCCCGGCTGGAAGGGCTGATGTGCGGTATCTCCAGCGGCACCAACGTGGCCGCTGCATTGAAAATGGCCCGGCTGCTGGGGCCGGGCAAAACCGTGGTCACGATTTTGCCCGACACTGCCGAGCGGTATTTTAGCACCCCGTTGTTTGACTAAAGCGGCCCCAGGCCCCTGCCCTTGCAAGGGTGCCTTCTTCTTCCGCTGGAAGAAAAGACGAAGCTTTTTGCAGAGAATGCATTTCATTTTTTGACAAAAAAGAAAATATCCGCCAAATCTGTGACTAAATCACGGAATCATATGCCAAACTAAGATATCATAACATAAAGAGCAAAAGCAAACTAGAAAAGGAAGTGTTGAAATGTCTGTTCTCACCGTGACGAAGGAAAATTTCCAGAAAGAAGTAAAAGAGTCCAGCGCCCCTGTCCTCATCGACTTTTTCGCTGTCTGGTGCGGTCCCTGTAGCATGATTGGCCCGGTGATCGACCAGCTTTCAGAAGAAGTGAAGGGCGTTAAGGTTTGCAAAGTCAACGTAGACGAGCAGCCGGATCTGGCGTCCGCCTTCCAAGTGGCCAGCATCCCCACGCTGGTTCTGGTCAAAAATGGGGAAATTGTTCAAAAGCTGGTGGGTGTCCGCCCCAAAGAAGAAATCAAGAAAATCATGGAGCAGGCTCTGTAATGTAATTCACCGCCCCAATTCAGGGGCGGTGAATTTTGTCTATGGCCGGGTACGCTCCAACGGGATGTCATCCGGCCTTGGTGCCTATCAGAAGGTTCGTTCTGGTGTTGCAAACGGCAGGGATATGTGCTGCCCGCCGCCAAAGAAGAACATCCGCCCTCCCCGTGGGGAAGGCGGATGTTCCATTACTTTGTCATTTGCTTCGAGCCGTAAATGTAGAACACCGTTTCCTGTTGCTCTTCTTTGATATACGTCTCTTCTGCTTTAAGCTGGGCGGATTTCAGAATGCCAATTGCTATGTCAATTTGCTTGTTTTGCAGTGCTTCAATGGCGTCTGTCATGGCATTGAAACTCAGCATGTACATCTCTTTAAAATTTGGCATAATTTACCTCCTGCAATATATTTTGATGT